>NZ_JBNNFX010000006.1:0-155119 GCF_050267985.1 Psychrobacter sp. NPDC078929
TTTGCGATAATCTAGGGAGTAAGTCATGGTTATTTATTGTGGTAATCGTTTAGTTGATTTATTTTATAACATTTTTGTGGTCAGGTGACTATATTCAAACAATCTGGTTTTTTCTGTATCGATATAGCCATTCAAAAACTCATTGTCATCAATGCCTGCTTTTTTGGTAAATAGCTCAAGCATTAATGGCAACATCAGCGAGCTTTCTGCAAAGTCAATCCACTGCAGATAATATCCATAATCTGAACTATCTGTAGCAGGGCGCAGACGCTCTGGCGCAAACCGTTCGATCAATAACTCAGTGATAGCACCTGACTCAGCATAAATCTGTCCATCCATTTCAATAACCGGAGACTTACCGAGTGGATGTACAGCCTTTAGAGAATCTGGTGCTAAATGAGTCTTGGCATCGCGCTGATGGCTGACGACTTCATAAGGAACGCCTAGCTCTTCTAAGAGCCATAGCGTACGTAATGAACGTGATTGATTGAGATGATGTAAGCGAATCATGGTATCGACCTTATTGCGTAGTGAATTTGACTAACCTTTCAGCTTCGCCATTAGACGCTTAGCAGCTTCTTCTGATGATGCAGGGTTTTGACCTGTGATTAGCAGACCATCTTCAACAACAAATGATTCCCAATCAGCTGCTTTTTCGTAGTTACCGCCATTGGCTTTCAATGCGTCTTCTACTAAGAACGGTACTACGTCTGTTAGGCCAACTGCGTCTTCTTCAGAGTTGGTAAAACCAGTCACTGTTTTGCCTTTCACCAAATACTCGCCATCGACTTTGACGTTTTTAAGTGCTGCAGGAGAATGACAAACAAAAGCAACAGGCTTATCTTGCTTAACAAAAGTCTCGATCAGATTAATAGAGTTTTTATCTACTGCCAAATCCCACAATGGGCCATGACCACCAGGATAAAATACTGAATCGAAATCTTCAGCGTTCATATCAGCAAGTTTTTTGGTATTAGCCAGATGCTCTTGAGCGTCTTTATCGTCTTTAAAACGAGTGGTATCTTTGGTTTGCGTGTCTTCTGTGTCACTACTAGGATCTAGTGGTGGCTGACCGCCAGCTGGAGAAGCTAGAGTTACATTTACGCCAGCGTCAAGAAATGCGTAGTAAGGAGCAGCAAATTCTTCTAGCCAAAAGCCAGTTTTCTTACCAGTATCGCCTAAACGGTCATGAGAAGTTAGTACCATTAAAATGTTCATAATTATCCTTGTTTATTATTTATGTGTTAGTAACTAGATAGCCAACAGTCATAAGTTTTACGTTACATCATTAGCCGTTTTTACTTAATTAGCCTAAATGCAAATAATGACTGTTAGCATTATTCCTGCTTTGTGAGCAACTTTCAGTAGTGATATTAGCAATTTATGTTGTTAAGTAGTTATTCATAACGATTGCTAACTATCAGTAGCTGCTTAACTACTTAATGTTTAACCAATAACTATTTAACGTCAGATACTTTGATTACAGTCTTACCAAAGTTATCACCGTTTAACATACTGACAAATGCATCTGGAGCGTTATCTAGACCGTCAGTAATGTGCTCTTTGGTTTTTACTTCGCCTGACTCTACCCATTTGCTCATGGTTTCTAAGAACTCTGGAAAGTGGTCGCCGTACTCTTCAAAGATAATGAAACCTCTGACAGTTAGGCGTTGGCTTAGGATAAGACCCATCAGCATACCTAGGCGATCTTTGCCATCCGGTAAATCAGTTGCATTGTACTGCGATACCAGACCACATACTGGAATACGTGCGTGGTCGTTAAGTAATGGCATTACTGCATCAAATACTTTACCGCCAACGTTTTCATAGTAGATGTCGATACCATCTGGACATGCTGCTTTTAATTGCTCAGCGAAGTCGTCGGCTTTGTGGTCGATACAGACATCAAAGCCAAGCTCATTGACTGCAAAGTCGCATTTCTCTTTGCCGCCTGCCACACCGACAGTGCGTAGACCATATTGATTACCCACTTGACCGACAGTGGCACCGACCGGTCCAGTTGCTGCTGCCACAACTAAAGTCTCGCCTTTTTGTGGTTTACCGATATCAGTCAGACCCATATAACCCGTAAACCCTGGCATACCTAACACGCCTAAACCATAAGAAGGGTTTGACATGTTTTTGTCCAGTTTTAGGACGCCTACGCCATCACTGATACTGTAGTCCTGCCAGCCTGAGTTTGATACGACTAAGTCGCCTACCGCGAAATTATCGATATTCGACTCGACCACTTGCGCTACGGTACCACCCATGATGACGTCACCGACTTCTAACGGGTCTGCATAGCTTTTTGCATCACTCATACGTCCACGCATATATGGATCTAGTGATAGATATACCGTGCGTAATAACATCTCGTTATCTTTTGGCGTAGGAATGTCGCTAGTTGCCATGTCAAAGTTGTCAGCAGTAGGTACGCCGTTAGGACGGCTAGCTAATTTGATTTGACGGTTTGTTTGTTGATTCTGTTGTTTGTCGAAGCTCATAGTAGGACTCCTTTATATTTATTAATTGTCATTATTATAGTGGTGTTAAATGTAGTAGCTACTCAGCATGGAATAGCTACTACTATAGATAGCATAACGATATGTACTTATTGTTACTGTCGCGATTTTTCTTATAATTGTTCTGACGGTTCTTGCTAAAGCGCCTATTAAGACGCTTTGCTAGTTACAGCGCGCTGCAAGATACGACGTGATACTTCTAAGTCGTTGGTACCATGTTCACCAAGCTTAACCATGTTATGCACTTCAAGCTGCTTGATGATTGGATCAATCGCTGACTCCGTCAAGTCAACATCTTCTAGGCTAACTGGCAAGCCAAGCTCGCGGAAGAAGTTTTCAGTGTAAACAATAGCAGTTTCAATGATCGCATCGTCGTCTAGGTCAGTATCGGTAATGTTCCATACGTTACGTGCATACTGAAGCAGTTTTTCTTTTTTACTTTCTTTTAGCTCACGCATAACTGATGGCAATACGATGGTTAGCGTACGTGCATGATCGATAGCGTGTAATGATGTCAGCTCATGACCAACCATGTGAGTTGTCCAGTCTTGTGGTACACCAGTACCGATCAGACCATTCAATGCCATGGTCGCTGTCCACATAATGTTTTTACGTGTTTCTAGGTTTTCTGGATCTTGCTTAACAACTAGACCTTCATCGATAAGGATTTTAAGCAAGCTTTCAGCAAAGGCATCTTGTACTTTAGCGTTTACTGGGTAAGTCAGATATTGTTCCATTACATGAACAAATGCATCAGCCACACCATTCATAACTTGGCGCTCAGGCAAAGTAAGTGTTTTGATTGGATCTAGAATTGAGAATTTAGGGAAGGCAAGTGGGTTACCAAATGGTAGTTTTGCTTGACGTTCACTATAGTTAATCACACCGCCTGAGTTCATCTCAGAACCTGTTGCTGGAATGGTCAATACAGCACCCAAGTCGACAGCAGAATCGATGTTTTTGCAATAACCAGTTAAGGCATCCCAAGCTTGGTCACGTGAGACAGTACCGTCTTCTTCAGTCAATGAAGAAACGAGTGCGACAAATTTGCTGCCGTCAATCACAGAACCACCGCCAACTGCTAATAAGAAGTCAATGTTGTGCTCATTAACCATATCAGCGGCTTTTAATAGCGTAGTGAATTCTGGGTTGGCTTCGATGCCGCCGAATTCAAATACAGTACGGTTACCGCTTGCCGCTAAGGCAGTTTTTACTTCGTCTAAAGTACCAGTACGCTGTGCTGAACCACCACCATAAGTAATGAGGACACGCGCATCAGTAGGGACTAGATCTGATAATTGCTCGATTTGACCTTCACCAAAAACGATACGGACTGGGTTGTAATATTGGAAGTTATTCATAAGATTCCTAATTAGTAATAAAAAGTTTTTAATAAAAACGGTTCAATCAAATGGTTTTGACATGGGATATTGTCTGATATCAATCAATGAATGATAAGCAATGCTCGTATAGACATTCATTCTTAATATTTGTGCGCATTGTACACCAATTAGACCAGTCGTCTAGTTATATTTACAAAACTCTCGTATAACTGTCTAAGCCGTATGCAGATGTCTTTCAGAAATTTATTTAAAAAAGAGAAGGCAATGAAGCACACTGAACACTCAAGCATAGTACTGACAGCTACTATCTATAAGCGTTATAAATATTCAATGTGCTTTAATGCTTATGTTGTTTATGCTAGAGGTGCGGCCGCTAGAAACTCGAACAGTTAACGATTAGCGTCCCATTTGGGTCGTGGTCATCTGCCAAATTTCTGCTAAAGGCGTATTGGTTTGGCTAATCTTTGCAATCAAGCTTGCGCCAAGCCATGCAAAATACCAACGCTTGGCCATACTCTCAGCCGAGATGTTATCGTGACGAGGGACAGATTCATCGAGCCAGCCAGCTTTGATCTGCTTAGCGAGCCACATGGTCGTCTGCTGATAGCCAGTATCGAGTGCCTTACGCATGGTTTCTGACATGTCGGCTACCTCTGCACTGAGCTTCACTACCAAGCATTTTTCATGGTCACAGCCGTTCTGCTGGGTGTCATACCAGTTTTGGAAATAATCATATAGCTTTTGCTGCGCACTGACATCTTGTGCATCGATGACATCTAGACGAGTCTTATATAAGCTAAAATAATGATTAATAATGGCTTCACCAAAGGCTTCTTTAGAAGCAAAGTAATGATAAAAAGAACCCTTTGGCACACCTGCTGTATCTAAAATCTGCTTTAGACCAACAGCGGTAAAACCTTTTTTGGCGATGAGTTGGTAGCCAGTAGCAAGTAAATGAGCTTTGGTATCTGTGGTAGTTGCGTCTGTATTAGACATAAACAGGATTGTCTCCCTTAGTAGTCGCTTATATTAGCGTATGCATTAGATAGTCAGTTAAAACAGTTAACGTTCATTTGAACGTCACGTTGATGGCGTATTGTAATAGGATATAGTTATATGTGTTACGTTTTATCAACAATATTCACTGACAAAGTAGTCTTGTTTTATTAATAGCTATGGTAGCATTAGACCAGTCGTCTAGCAAGGTAGGTTTTGTTGTTATCCGTTACCGTTAGTATTTATTGCTAAAGATCATTTTTCATTAGAGCTTTTTTTAATTTTATAGCTTTTTTTAATTGATGACTATTGATTAATAGCTCGATAACGATTTTAGACTTACTACTTGCCAGATATTTTCTCATTAAGATATCGCCGACTTAATAATTTTATTTTAATAATCGCAAACCAATACTTAACATAACAAATTAAAAATAAGGATAATTATGTCAACTAATACTACGAGTGCATATAGTGATTTCCATTTGCAGTTCATCGCTGGTGAATGGCAAACTGGTAAAGACGATAGCACCAACACCAATACCAACCCATATAACGGTGATACGCTGGTAGAGATCCAGCAAGCGACCAAAGATCAGTTGAACGAAGCTTATGATGCTGCGACCCAAGCTCAAGAAGCGTGGGCCAAGCAGACACCAGCAGAGCGTTCTGCAGTGTTGTATAAAGTCGTAAACATACTTGATCAGCGCCAAGAAGAAATCGTTGATTGGCTAATCAAAGAGTCGGGCAGTACTCGTATCAAAGCCATGGTCGAGTTCGGTGCAACGCGTGCGATTACCCTGGAAGCAGCGACATTCCCTAATCGCGTCCATGGTGAGATTCGCCCATCGAACACCCCTGGTAAAGAAAACTTCATTTATCGTGAGCCAATCGGCGTTGTCGCTGTTATTAGCCCATGGAACTTTCCACTACACTTAACGCAGCGCTCTATCGCGCCTGCCTTAGCACTTGGTAACGCAGTGGTACTCAAGCCTGCTAGCGATACGCCAGTGACAGGTGGTCTGTTACTTGCAAAAGTGTTTGAAGAAGCAGGTCTACCAAAAGGCCTGTTAAACGTGGTTGTGGGTTCAGGTAGCGAGATAGGCGATGCAATCGTTGAACACAAAGCATCAAGTTTTGTGTCATTCACAGGATCAACTTCAGTGGGTAAACACATCGGTGAGCTAGCTAATGGTGGTGAGCATATCAAACAAGTGGCACTTGAGTTAGGTGGAAACAGTCCATTTGTTGTACTCAAGGATGCAGATATTGATCAGGCAGTAAAAGCAGCCGTGTTCGGTAAGTTCTTGCATCAAGGCCAGATTTGTATGGCTATTAACCGAATTATTGTTGAAAATGAAGTGTACGATGAGTTTGTAGAGCGTTTCTTGTCTCATGTTAAAACGTTACAGGTAGGTGATCCTAACGATCAAGGTACTGCTATTGGCCCAATCATCAATGAGAAACAAGTTCAGTCACTTAGAGATAAGATTGATGAGGCACAGAAAGAAGGCGCAAAAATGCTCTTGAGCGGTGAAATCAATGGTCAATTAGTCCCGCCACACATCTTTACCGAAGTTACTAGAGAGATGGATATTGCCTATAATGAAATATTTGGACCATTGATAGGCATTATTCGAGCCAAAAATGAAGAGGATGCTTTGTCGATAGCTAATGATTCTATGTATGGCTTATCTAGTGCGGTGTTTACGGCAGACATGCAAAAAGGTTTACGTTTCGCTCGTGGTATCCGAGCAGGTATGACCCATATAAATGATATTCCAGTAAACGATGAAAGTAACGTGGCTTTTGGTGGTGAGAAAAATTCAGGTATCGGCCGTTTCAACGGTGAGTGGGTACTAGAAGAATTCACCAGAACACATTGGATCTCAATGCAAAATGAGCCACGTGAATATCCGTTCTAATTGTCATACAGTAGAATGCTAATAGCTAATAAAAAAGACCGCTTATATAGCGGTCTTTTTTTGTGTGTCATTTGGCAAATTACTGATAATGACGTATTTGAAGTTGGTCAATCTCTTATCTAGCATGAAAGCCAAGTAACCCTTCAATCTCTTCCATAGTCATGCGTCTTACCAGTGCTTGCTCTTCTACTGACAAGCGGTTGGTATGTTCTTTTATCATCGTATGAATACTTCGTGATATCTCAGAGGTGGTCGCGTAATACATTTGAGGCTGCTCTTTTGTCAACCTCATCAAAAATCGATTGATAAGTTTACGCTTTTCATCTGATTTATTTTCTTCAGTCGTAGTATTATTTTGAGTCATGATGTTCTCCTAGAGGTAAGCCATTTAAGCAGTCAGACACATGAGAGTCAATGCTTATAAGTGGTTTCTGGGGCTGAGCGCATTGCCTTACAAGTATTAGGTTAGCATCAAAATTGAATGCTAAGTATGTGTTGTACCGTATATGATATTTTAAGATTAAAAATTAAAAATAATAAACCAGCGCTAAACAGCCAGAAGGATAGGGTATGTCAAATCAAGCAGCGAACAACTTAGAGAACAACAATGTCACATTGGTACTATTTCATAATGACTTGAGAGTGGCGGACAATGCCACTTTATTGAAAGCATCTAAGATATCCATTAATGGAAAGCTGCTATTGGTTTACGCGTCATCGTTGACAGATATATTAGATAATAGAGACCATTACGATGCCTATCGCTATGAGGCTATGGGCCAAGCCCGCCAGCAGTTTTTGCATGAGAGCCTAGCTGATTTAAATGCGTCATTGATGCAGCGGGGTAATAGGTTGCTGTATTTACAGAAAGACGATGAAGCATTGGACGTCTTTACTCAGTTGAATGATCTAATAGCGCAGCAACAAGTGACAGATATCTGCATCAGTCAAACGGCAGATTATAATCAAAACAAAGTATATGACCTTCTACAGGCGAAATATCCAGAGATACAGTGGCACATTCAAACAACGGCAACTTTGTTTGATGAGTTGCCGTTAGAGCAGTTGCCCAAAAGCTTTACGCAATTTCGTAAACAAATCGAAACTGATTATGATTTGCTACATGCAGAAAAAGATATAGTAATTTATCCAACGCCAGAATCACTTGCTCCATTGCCTGACAATATGCAGAGTAGGGACGAGCGCTTTTTTGAATTTCAGTTGCCTAATCAGGCAGGGCTTGATAAGCCATTGCAGCCGTCATCCAGCTTTAGAGGTGGAGAGTCAAACGGTCTCAAGCACTTAGATGCTTATTTCTGTTCCGATGCGCCCAGCACTTATAAAACAACCCGAAACGCGCTAGATTACTGGACACATTCTACGAAGTTCTCCGCTTGGCTTGCAAACGGATCGCTATCTGTAAACACAGTATTAAATCGTCTGCGTCGCTATGAGCGCGATATCATCGCAAATGACTCTACTTACTGGATATGGTTTGAGCTGCTGTGGCGTGAGTATTTCTACTGGTATGCTGTCACCCATCAGCAAAAGTTATTTTGGTTTAAAGGTATCGGTCAGCACGCGCCTTCAACCCAATTGATTGAGAGTCTGTTAGCGCAATGGAAGCGTGGTACAACACAATATCCTATCGTCAATGCTTGCATGAACCAATTGCGCACGACAGGCTATATGTCGAATCGCGGGCGACAACTGGTTGCCAGTTGCTTTATTCACGAGCTAGGGCTTGATTGGCGTTACGGGGCAGCTTACTTTGAGCAACATCTTGTTGATTACGATGTCGGCAGTAATTGGGGTAATTGGCAATATTTGGCAGGCGTCGGCGCTGATCCAAGAGGATGCAGACAGTTTAATCTCGACAAGCAAACCCAGCAATACGATCCAAACGGTGAATTTATCCGTCAGTGGCAAGGCAACACTCAAAAGAGTGATTAATGTATGTTGAAAACTTCCACTCAACAGGTGACAACTATTATTAGACTAATCATAAGATAGGTTTAAACAATGAAAAAGCCCAGTCCTTATCTCACTTTTGCAGGTGCTATTCCGTTTGTCGCCTGTGCATTTTTGCTGATGATAGACGTTGTTACCGTGCCTATGCTGGGCTCGGTAGGCGATGTATTAAGTGCTTATGGGCTAGTGATTGCATCATTTATGGCAGGCGCGCATTGGGGTAATCATTTAGATTTAGCTGACGACAATAAGTGGGCTATTAGGCTTCCACTGTATAGCAATGTCATTGCGCTTGGCCTTTGGCTTGGGTTTTTAATCTTATCAGCCAGTAGCTTTATTTGGCTACTGGTTGTCGGTTTTATAAGTCTATTGGTTATTGATTATAGTCTGCATCGCGCGCAGATTATTAGCGATGTATATTTTAAAATTAGACAATATGTCACGGCGATAGTCGTCGTATCGTTAGTTGTTGCGGCATTACAGTTATAAGTGAAATTAACTAAGTCATGGCTAAATAATAGCTAAAGAACAGCCAGCTTGATTTCTCTATTTTTATAATTGGGACATTTATTTTAGAGATTTCCGTAGGCACTGCACTTTAATGGATAGAATATTTCAATAATCAGAATAAAGAATTATAACATTCATTTTAAATGAATGTTATAATTAAAGCTATCTATATTTCTCTAAGAAGATGGCTATGCACTCTATCAAGCTACCTAGCAAACCACCAAGCTCTCCGCATCCTATCCTTAATTTAAGCTTCCGCACATTTTTTAGTGCTGCGGCGATATTTGCCGTAGTAACGATGCTGCTATGGGTGTTTGCGTTCACTGGTCACACCGATATCGATGCACAGGTTTTGAACCCGTTATACTGGCACGGCCATGAAATGGTGTATGGTTATGCTCTGGCAGTGGTAGCCGGGTTCTTGCTAACTGCGGTCAAGACATGGACAGGGGTAATGATGCCGCATGGTTATAAGCTGCTAGGCATCTTTGTCTGTTGGTTGTTAGCACGTCTGAGCTGGCTAAGTTTTGGGCTTGGCATAACGCTCATAGGTGATAGTATGTCGTGGTTATATATAGCAGCCCTTTTTGATGTAGTATTTGTCGCCTCGATGGCATATGTGATATGTCGAGCGGTATGGCAAGTTAAGCAATACAAGCAAATGGGTATCTTGGCAAAACTGGCACTGCTGACCTTTGGCAACGGACTCTGCTATTGGGGAATTATCAATGCTGATATGAATACAACTAAGATAGGGATTTATTTTGGGTTTTACTTGATCATTGGGTTAGTGCTAACGATTGGCCGACGTGTGGTGCCATTTTTTATTGAACGTGGTCTTAGTATAGATATGGAAACGTCAGAACCCATTAAACTACGTAATAGTAATACACAAGATATCGCAAGCTTAGTGTTTTTCTTCGCCTTTTTTATTAGTGATATATTTTACCCAAATAAATATCTGCTGACGGTGACCGCACTTGGTGTGGCAGTGATTAATATCGTTCGTCTGATAGGGTGGTATCATCACGGTATTTGGCAAAAACCATTACTTTGGTCATTGTATATTGCGTTTTTGGGCATGTGTTTGAGTTTCTTATTATACGCACTACAGCCTTGGCTCGGTTATCCGCACAGCCTCGCCATGCATGGACTGGCGATTGCTGGTGTTGGTATGATGACGGTGGCAATGATGACGCGAGTATCTTTGGGTCATACGGGTCGCAGCATTCACCAACCGCCCAAAACGGTAAATCTTATGTACGGTTTGATGGTATTGGTATTTGTTAGCCGCGTACTGCTACCATTAGTAGATATGAGTCATTACCTAGTTTGGATTATGATTGCACAGGGTGCTTGGATTGCTTGTTTTGTGCTATTTTGCATCAGTTATCTGCCCATGCTGGCACGTCCTCGGCCTGATGGTTTATTTGGTTAAAGCGGGCTAACGATACTGTTTACAAATGCTATGTCTAAACGTTATTACCAAAAATGCGACTTACTTTGTCTAGGGCGTGTGCTCAATTCAAACGAGTGTCCTTTAAATGGGCTAAAAATAGCTAAATTTTGCCAAACATCGTCAAATAGTTGGTCAATATCTCGATATTATCTGCACTATTTTTCTCGTTTGACAGCAATTTATCTTATTTTAATGCTCATAATCTAATTGATGACACGCCCTAGCTTAATATATAAAATTTATAAAAATAGGAGCGCAAGTACATGCGACTGACCAATTATAGTGACTATGCGCTACGCTCATTGATTTATTTAGCTGTGAGACCAGATCCATCATTATTGGCTAATATTAGCGATATTGCTGATAGTTACGGTATTTCCAAAAGTCATTTGACCAAGATTATTCATCAGCTGGGTCAGCTCGGTTATATAGAGAGTGTGCGTGGCAAAAACGGTGGCATACGATTGGCACGTGCGCCTAAGGATATCAATTTGGGCGTATTGATCAAAAAAATAGAGCCTGATTTCAATTTGGTTGAGTGCTTTGCAGTACCAGTGACCCGCAATGATAGTGAGCAGGATGCTCATCAGGCGGATTTGCCGGTGACTTTTATTGAAGAAAAAAAGAATAAATCACTAGGCTGTGTAATCAGTCCAGCCTGTCAGCTTAAAAGCGTATTTTTTGAAGCACTCACCGCATTTATCAATGTGCTTGAGCGTTATACATTAGCAGATATTCTAAACAATGAAGATGAGTTGGCTACTTTGCTGTTTCGGTAACAGCTTCGATAATAGTTTCGATATGATTATAACCAGCTCACAAAAATGGGTTGCTACACTAGTAAATACAGTAATAGCGACCCATTTTTATGTTTAGCAAAGATGTTTGCCTAAGGTGTGAAAAGTTAGGCATTTTCTAGTTTTGGACGTGCTTTTTTAACGGCTTTCACCAGTGCTTTCTCAAACCCACCTTCTTTGAACTGAACAAGATAAGAATGCGCTGCGCAAAAATTGCGAACGTCACGCCACTCATGAGCCAAATTGGTCGCCCAGTCGCAGTATTGCGCGCCAGCGTTTGGTTCATTTTTCAGTGCTTTTTTGGTCGTGGGATGCAATATCAGCTCAGGCAATACAGCTTCTAATAACTTAATTGGTGGACTCATAAAAGTATCATCTACGTGCAAGCTTTGGCTGGCAGGATGATAGGCCAATAGAGAGCCTGCATGAATCATCTCATTGGGCGAGATATAGTAAATGCCCTCTGACATTGAGAACTTGAGCTCAGGATAGCGTGCAGCGACTGCGTCACTTTCGACCAAATCATCTGCCCAATTGATTTCTGGTACTTTTTTATGGTGACGGCTACTGCCATAAAAGGTCGCTTGCGGGAAGTCTTTGGCCATTTGAGCACAGCTGACTGTATGAAACGGATGTACGTTCAGCACCGCTTCGACATCTTGACCACTGTTAGTGAGTGCCATGACCTCATCTCGAACATCACCCGTTAGGGCGTAACTGTCCAAAAAGATGAATTTTCCTGAGGATAGTTTGACCAATGAGCAGTGAGTACCAATGTTTAGCACACCGCCAATGCGGAATGATCCGCGTATGTTCCAAAATCCTGCCCCTAAATCATGAATGTGATCAGTCATTTATAATTTTCCTCGTTTAGTAAATGAAATAAAATATGTAAATAAAACAAAGCTACTTTTTCACTGTAAGCTTCATCTTTCGAGTTGTTTTAATAATATATCTTCTAAAGGTTCACGCTTTTATGCTTTTTTAAGCTCAGGGCGAGCCAAATCAATCGCTGATATAAGTGCTGACTCAAATTGACCTTCCTCAAATATCACCAATCCCGAATGCGCACCGCAAAAATGACGACCATCGCGCCACTCGTGTGCCAGCTCTACTGCCCAATCACAATAGTGCTTAGCTGCGTTTGGCTCATCTTTGAGCGCTTTTTTGGTAGTAGGGTGTAAGCCTAGGTTAGGCTGCACGGCATTTATTAACTTGGAAGGGGGTATCTCAAAGGTATCATCGACATAAATGCTCTGGCTAGCAGGATGATAGACCAATAAGGAGCTGGCATGAACCGTTTCATCCGGTGAGATGTAATGGATGCCTTGAGGAATAGAGAATTTAAGTTCAGGGTAGCGCGCAGCAACGGAATCGCTTTCGACTAAGTCATCTGCCCAATTGACTTCAGGCACTTGTTCTGGATGTCGGCTACTGCCATAAAACGTCGCTTGCGGAAAGTCTTTGGCCATTTGAGCACAGTGTACCGTATGGAACGGATGAACATTGAGAACGGCTTCAACATCTCGACCATCATTGGTTAGTGCCATTACTTGCTGACGAACGTTATCTTTTAATGTGTAGCTATCTAAGAATATAAATCGTCCTGATGGTAGTTTTATGAGGGCACATTGAACACCGATATCAAGTATGCCGTTCTTTATAAATGAGCCTCGAATACTCCAAAACCCTGCACCTAAATCATACATTTCATCAGTCATCGACATTACTCCTTGATAGTTCATTTATTCAATCGTTTTACTTTTTTGTAGCACCCTATAGTCGGTTCAATATAATTTGGATACAAGGAAGGCGAGTGAAAGCACTACAAGTTGTAGACTAAACGAGCCTGATACCGTATCCAATTTATAGAAGATTGACTATATGATTATTAATTTTTATGGCAGTAAAGTCTGTAAGAAAAAAGATAGAAGCAATGTAAATGTGTAAAAATAAAAAAGAGTTGTTATTCAAATGTCATTATTAACAGTGAAAGCTGTCTGTCCTTCCTTTTATAAGTAGATTAAAAAATAGCTTATAAACAGTCTTCGTAATCATAGGCTGATATACGAGGATCATTTTTGTAGCTTTCATTGCCACATAAGAATTTATCGAAACGGGTATCACCGTTAATATAACGCTGCATCCATGCAATAGCAGGCTTACTCAGTAGCTTCTCGTTAAAACGATGACTGGCACAGAAATGACTGCCGTTGTTAATCTCGACCTTCATTTTTGGACCGTCAGATTTTTGATAAAAAGTATTGGTATATTTTTTATTCGGGGCGATACGGTCATTTTCACAAGCGATGAATAGAGCAGGCGTATCCATCGCACCATAGTTTTTATCGTGATAGGGCGTTTGTGCAATGATGGCTTGCACCGTATTGCGCTCAGTTGCCAATCGTAGCGCACCGCCGCCGCCCATTGACCAGCCAATCGCGCCCAAACGATTTGGTTCTATCATATGACCTACTGTTTCATCAGCGATGAGATGATCGAGAGCCGCGCTCAATTGCTCAGCACGGCTATCTGGATTATCGTAAATAGAGCTAGTATTAATAGTAATAACGACAAATCCCCAAGAGGCTAAACGCGGTCCCCACCATTTGATAGAAGACTCATAAGACACGTAACCTGGCACCACCGCGATACCACCTAGTAGACCACAGTTAGCAGCATCCGTTGGATAGTGTATAGTGCCGCCACCAAAACCATTGGCAGATTGGCGATTCACGTGCTTGGACTTTACAGAAAACGGACCGTTATCACGTGTTTTTGTGAGCTCAGTAGCAGTGATAGCGTCATCCTTTATACAGTCTAATGCCGCTAGTGAGTTTGTAGAGTTAAATGTCGATAAGACTGGATTAAGGCTTTTAACGCTAGTTTCTGAAACAGTTATTTCTGCTACAGCCATCGTAGAGAAAACCAATGTACTCATCGCGATAATAAGTTTTAAAAGCACCATATTTTTCATCATTGTAAATCGTATTCTCAAAGGTTGTGGGGTCGTGCACGTCTCTAGGCTAAAAAAGATAGACGCAGGTAGTGATTGTTAACTGTCAACGTCATCAATCGTTAAAGCAGTTAAGTACTTAACAAGTGCGCAAATAGCATCTAACCATACTATCCTGTATATGCAATAAACGTAACGTTGATCTTGACCTCGTGAGTCGAAAACTGTCTTTACCGTCTCAAGTCGAAATATGATTCCTAGTCAAGTTTTTCTACGATAATCTCGAACCCGAATAAAGAATCTATCAAGAGGCAATAACACTTTTAAACCTGAGTATATTGGTGAGTGTGCTACCATAATTGGCTTGTCATTATGATGAACATTTATCGTTTAATAATGGTGCTTTTGCTTATACATTGAGCAAAAATCACCGTTATTCCTCTCTATCATCCACGCCAGTGACGGTTATTATTTACAGTCATGGTATAACCAATATAGTCAGATCCCCTGTGAATAATTCTAAAGATCAGATCCAAGATATAACAGCTGTGCCACCTGTCACCTCCAATCATTCAACATCGTGGATATTGAAGCTCACAATTGGCCTAATAGGTATGTTTGCTTTTTTGCAAGTGTATTCTATTCAGGCAGTACTACCGGTCATGATGGTGGACTTTGCTGCGACTGAAGTACAGGCTGGCATGATTGTTGGTGCCACTGTGTTGGCAATTGCGATTATGTCACCATTTCTAGGCATGCTCTCAGATGCAGTCGGGCGCAAGTCGTTTATCGTTGGTGCTTTATTGTTTTTGGCGATACCAACAGCGCTCATCGCCCAGAGCTCGAGCATTGAATGGGTCGGCATTTGGCGTTTTATGCAAGGATTGTCCGTACCGGGTATTACGGTGGTGACAATTGCCTATATCGGTGAGGAGTTTGAGGGACGGGCAATGACTGAGCTGATGTCCTTTTATGTGTCAGGATGTGTGCTTGGCGGCTTTATGGGTCGGTTCTTGTTGGGGCATTTGCATGAGCTGATAGGCTGGCGTCATGGTTATTATGTAATGACGGCAATGACCTTGCTAGGCGCGATATGGGTCGGCAAGATGCTACCTTCGTCTCGTCACTTTGTGGCCAATCCTAATTTCCGCTCAGCGATACAGACGCTGGGTGAGCATGTCACCAATCGCTATGTGGTAACAGCATGTCTGCTTGGCGCTTGCGTGCTATTCTCCCTTGTAGGCTGCTTCACTTTTATCAACCTACATTTGGCAGATAAGCCTTATGAGCTTGGTACTGGTGCGCTCGCCAATATTTTTGCAGTATATTTGCTTGGTGTTATTATCACGCCATTATCTACGACATTGCTACGCCGATTTGGATCGGCGCGTACAGTACGAGTGGCTATCCTCGTATCTCTGGTTGGGGTGTTATTGACTCTGGTCACGCCATTATGGGGGGTGATTATAGGACTGGCTATTATGTCGTCAGGTGTATTTATCACACAGTCAGCGACTATCAGCTATATCGCGGTCAATGTGAAAAAAGGTCGTTCATTAGCTTCGGGTCTATATTATATGGGCTACTATACAGGCGGTACGCTAGGGGCATGGCTGGGTGGCATAGCTTATGCGCGAGGGCAGTGGTCTCTTACCGTATGGTTGTTATTGTTTGTGCAGGTACTGGCGTTATTAATAGCCAGTTTTGGAATGATTAAAACCACAGTACGGGCAAAGTGATTGGCTGTCTTATGTAGCATAGGTCTGCCATCTTATGATACTTAATGTAAGACCGCTTTACACAGCGCCGCTTTTTTCTTACTATCAATAACGATGTTAGGGTCTGTTGAACATTCAAATATTAGGGCTGCTGATTGCTAAAGGTGCACCAAACGAGGCGCAAGCCGACGATAATGTCGAGACCTTAGCTAGGTTTGCAACAACGTTTGGGGTGATTTTAGTATCAGCCTTTCAGGGCAGTACTATTTTTTGCCAGTATATGGTGAAATTGTCTAACCTAGAATGACTAGGCGTCAAAAATTGCACTGCATATTGTCTAAAAAATAGTGACTGCCAGCACCACATTTGAATGTTTAACAGACCCTATTATTATAAAAATTAAAATGGTTAGCGCAGTAGATTTTATGCCGCTATTAACTTGATTATTATTGTTATTTATCCCTTATAAGTACGACAAACAAGGAAGTCAAATCTATGTCAAACATTTATTACAGTGCACCATCTGCCTACGATTATCCACTACTGGTCAAGCAGTTATTAAGCCGTGCAAAAACGGTATCGCAAGATCAAGAGATTGTGTATGCGGACAAAAAGCGCCTGACTTATAAAGAGTTGTTTGAGCGTATCAATCGTTTGGCCAACGTATTGGCAGACCTAAAGCTTGATGCAGGTGATGTGGTTGCCGTGATGGATTGGGACAGTCATCGCTATCTTGAGTCTTATTTTGCCGTACCAATGTCAGAGTACGTTTTACAGACTGTCAATATCCGTCTATCGCCTGAAAAAATCCTTTATACCATCAACCATGCCAAGCCTAAAGTACTCATGCTCAACTCTGAGTTTGCGCCATTGGTGAAAGACTATCAGTTTGAGAACTCAAGCATTGAGCATATTATCTGGCTTGATGACAACGGTGTCACTGCTGAAGGTATCTTTGGTAGCAACCAAAGCCGTGTCACAGGCGAGTATGAAGCGCTATTAGAAGCTGCCAATAGCGAATTTGATTTCCCAGATTTTGATGAGAACACCATCGCGACGACTTTTTATACGTCAGGCACAACAGGTGATCCAAAAGGGGTCTTCTTTAGCCATCGTCAGCTAGTGCTACATACCCTAGCAGAAGCGGCAACTTTGGGTATGTTGCCTGATAAGCAAGGCGTAAGCTATGGTGATGTCTATATGCCGATGACGCCAATGTTCCATGTACATGCATGGGGTTTTCCGTTTACAGCAACGATGGTCGGTCTAAAGCAAGTCTATCCAGGTCGTTATGCGCCTGATACGTTGATGGACTTAATTGTCAATGAAAAGGTCAGTATCACCCATTGTGTACCAACGATTTTGCAAATGGTACTCAAAGAAGCACAAGATCGCGATGCCAGCTTTAATGGTCTAAAAATGATTATTGGTGGTTCAAGGTTGACCGAAGGTCTAGCAAAAACGGCGATGGCCCAAGGTATTGAAGTTTACACAGGCTATGGAATGTCAGAGACCGCCCCGCTTATTAGCTTAACGGGTTTTAGTCTCGATGAGCCTGAAATGACAGAGGAAGAAGACATTGCCCGTCGTTGTATGACAGGTAAGCCCGTACTCATGGTTGACGCTCAGGTATGGGGCGAAGGCAACAAGTCAGTGGGAACTGGGCCAGAAAATACAGGTGAGCTGGTATTGCGTGCGCCTTGGTTGACCCAAAGCTATCTTAAAAACGACGACGCTGGCAAAGAGCTGTGGGAAAATGGCTATATGCATACCCAAGATATCGCTTACATACGTCCTGATGGCTATATCAAAATCACCGATCGCTTAAAGGATGTGATCAAATCAGGTGGTGAGTGGATTTCATCACTAGAGATTGAGACTATTTTATCACTACATCCGTCAGTAGCCGATGTGTCAGTGATTGGGGTGCGTGATAAGCAATGGGGCGAGCGTCCACTGGCTTTGGTGGTGCTAAAGCCTGATGCTAAGGATACTAGTGCTGATGATATCAAAGCGATTGCAGAAAAAGCGGTAGAGCGCGGTATCATTCCTAAGTATGGTGTGCCAAGCCAGTTTAAGTTCGTTGATGAGCTACCAAAAACCTCTGTTGGTAAACATGACAAAAAAGTCATGCGTGAGATGTATGCCAATCAAACTGAGATATAATTAGTATTAGTTAAATGTTCAAATATTTGTATTCGTCAAAATGTAGCACGTATTACACGCTTAATAGTTGACCTTTCCGATAGGCTCTGCTACATTTTAAACCGATACATATCGTATCGGTTTTTTAATTCTGGCAAGGATGACCAGTATTTACTAAGACATGGTTTTTTATAGTTGAAGCATTTTAGAGTTGGTAACAGCCAATTGCACGCAGACAGTGCACCGTGCGAGGTGAGTACCGTGACAACTTATTGAGTGCCTTAACTACAAAATACTATTGCCTCATTTCTCGTTTATGCTAAGGACAGCTACTATGAGCGACCATTCCCAATCCTCAGTTTCTACCCAAATGACAGACACGCCAAACTTCGCTGATATTTATCAAGAGTCCATTACGGATCGAGAGCAGTTTTGGGCTGAGCAGGCGAAGCGTATCTATTGGCATAAAGAGCCTGAACAAATTCTAGATGACAGCAATCTGCCTTTTGCCAGATGGTTTGTCGGCGGTGAGACCAATCTTTGTTATAACTGTGTCGATCGTCATCTGGTAGACCGTGCAGAGCAAGATGCTTTTGTGTGGGTGTCATCAGAGATTAATCAAGAGTTGATAGAAACCTTTCCAGCAGTTGTTGATTCGTTTAAGGATTTGGGCAATAACGTTGAGTTTTATACAGACTATACCAAGCGTCGCCTAACTTATAATGACTTGTATAAAGAAGTTAATTATTTTGCCGATGTGCTACAGCGTCACGGTATTGGCAAGGGTGACCGTGTCATTATCTATATGCCGATGATATTAGAGGCGGCTTATGCCATGCTGGCTTGTGCTCGTATTGGTGCCGTGCATTCAGTCGTGTTTGGTGGGTTTGCCGCACATAACTTGGCTATCCGTATGGACGATGCCGAAGCCAAAATGGTCATTACCGTAGATGCAGGGCTACGTGGTGGTAAGGTCGTCAATTATAAAAACCTAGTCAATCAAGGCGTCGAGCAAGCGACTGTCAAACCAGAGCATGTGCTAGTGGTCAATCGCGGTATATTGCCATTTGAAACCAAAGCGATCGATGTTGATTATGCAACCGAGCGTCGTCATAGCTGTGAGGCAAATGCAGTCGTAGAGCCAGTTTGGCTCGAGTCAAACACCCCATCCTATTTGCTTTATACTTCTGGTACTACTGGTACACCTAAAGGGGTGCAACGCGATACAGGTGGTCATGCAGTCGCGCTGACGACGTCGATAGATTATGTCTATGACGGTAAGGCTGGCGAGACGTTCTGGGCGATATCTGATATTGGCTGGGCTGTAGGACACTCTTATACGATCTATGCGCCACTGCTAGCAGGTATGACCAGTATCATGTATGAGGGCTTGCCGCATATGCCAAATCCAGGTATTTGGTGGCGTATCGTTGAAGCTAACAAAGTTAATATTTTATTCACTGCGCCCACAGGCGTGCGTATGCTCAAAAAACAAGACGAAAGCTGGATGACGCGCTACGATGTGTCCAGTGTGAAGTCGTTCTTTCTCGCAGGTGAACCGCTTGATGAATCGACGGCTAGTTGGTTGACTCAGCATCTAGGCGTACCAATTTTAGATCACTATTGGCAAACAGAATCTGGTTGGCCAATCTTGAGCCATACGCCAAAGTTCAATCATAAGCCGCACAAGCAGGGGTCACCTGGTTACCCGATGTATGGCTATGAGGCGCATGTTATCAATGAGGAAACAGGCGATCCTTGTCAGGCTGGCGAAAAAGGGTTGCTTGCGATTAAAGCACCATTGCCGCCTGGTTGTCTGACCACAGTATGGCGCAATGACGAGCGCTTTATCAGCAGTTATTTTGGTCTGTTTGACGGTCAGCAGTATTCAACCTCGGACTATGCAGTAACAGATGAAGAAGGGTATTTCTATATCTTAGGGCGTACCGATGATGTGATCAATGTCGCAGGACATCGCATAGGCACACAAGAGATTGAAGAGGCGATCAGTACGCATCCAGAGATGGCAGAGTGTGCCGTAGTGGGTATTCAAGACGAGCTAAAAGGTGAGCTACCTATTGCGTTCTGCGTCCTAAAAGATCAGACGCAAATTGAAACCACCGAAAACCGTTTCCGCATCGAGCAACAAGTAATAGGTGCTGTCGTCAAATCTTTGGGCGGTATCGCACGACCAGCTGCTATCTATTTCCCACAGGCATTACCAAAGACTCGCTCGGGTAAAATCCTACGTCGCTCAATTCGTGCGTTAGCGGAAGACCAGCCAACAGGAGACATGTCAACGCTTGACAATCCAACAGCAATCGATGCGATCAAGCAGGCGATGAAAGATTATTGATTGGTATAAATTAGCCTCATACAAAAATAGTGATGTTGTTCATCGCGTATCAAAGTCAGGTTAACTTCAAAAAGCTCATGAGCAATCATGGGCTTTTTGTTTCTAATATTTGGATAAATCCCCTTTAACAAAACAAACTTAGCGAAAATTTTGATAAAGCGCTTGACCGTAAAATTGATTTATTGTTATAGTTAATAACGATACAAAATAAATCATTTTAAAATTCAATTTTTTATGAATGTTTTATAGACAAACCCTCATTGCTTTTACTTTTCTAATAAATATCTAGGTGCCGTCACACGGTAGTCTCGCAAAAAAGATAAGGATATCTTATGCACCACGTTCAACAGCTTATCAATGGTCAGTTCGTACAATCAAACACCGACGAATGGATTGATATCACTGATCCAGCGACGCAAGAAGTCATCGCCAAAGTGCCGCAAACCACCAATGATGAGATTAACCAAGCGGTTACATCCGCACAGACTGCGTTTGCAACATGGCGCAAAACGCCAATCACCACGCGTGCGCGTATCTTTTTGAAATATCAATCTTTGATTCGCGATCATATGGATGAGCTGGCAGAAATCTTGACCGCAGAGCAAGGCAAAACGATTGCAGATGCGCGCGGTGATGTGTTTCGCGGTCTAGAAGTGGTAGAGCATGCCGCTGGTATCGCCAATCTGCAAATCGGCGACTTCGTAGAAAACGTTGCGTCAGGGGTCGATACTTATAGTATTTGGCAGCCACTCGGCGTTTGTGCTGGTATTACGCCATTCAACTTTCCAGCGATGATTCCGCTATGGATGTTCCCAATGGCGATTGCTACGGGCAACACATTTATCCTAAAACCGTCTGAGCAAGATCCGATGGTGACTATGCGTTTGGTAGAGCTAGCGATTGAAGCGGGCGTACCAGAAGGCGTGCTAAACGTAGTACATGGTGGCAAAGCAACCGTCGATGCTATCTGCGACCATCCAGATATCAAAGCCGTCTCTTTTGTCGGCTCTACTCATGTAGGCAAACACGTCTATGAGCGTGCTAGCCAATCAGGTAAGCGTGCCCAGTGCATGATGGGCGCGAAAAACCATGGTGTTATCTTACCTGATGCCAATAAAGAGCAAACGCTCAATCAGCTAGCAGGCGCAGCATTTGGTGCAGCTGGTCAACGCTGTATGGCATTATCAGTGGTCGTGCTAGTAGGCGCAGCTGGTGAGTGGATTGATGATATTAAAGCAAAAGCGGAAAGCTTGGTCGTCTCAGCTGGGAAAAATGACAAGGATTTGGGACCATTGATTTCGCCTGCTGCAAAGGCCCGTGTCGAGCACTTGATTGATACTGGGGTAGAAGAGGGCGCGAGCTTGATTCTAGACGGCCGTGGAATTACCGTTGAAGGGTTTGAGAAAGGCAACTTCGTCGGTCCAACTATCTTTGATAATGTCACAAGTGATATGCAAATTTATCAACAAGAAATCTTTGGTCCAGTACTATGTATCATGCGTGCTAACAGCTTGGACGAAGCGATTGAACTACTGAATGCCAATCCACATGGCAATGGTACGGCGATATTTACTCAGTCAGGCGCAGCCGCACATAAGTTCCAGCAAGACATTCAGGTTGGTCAAATCGGTATTAATTTGCCGATTCCTGTGCCACTTCCAATGTTCTCATTCTCAGGTTCACGTGCCAGTAAGCTTGGCGACCTAGGTCCTTATGGCAAGCAAGCCGTACAGTTCTATACTCAGACGAAGACAGTGACGGCACGTTGGTTCGATGATGAAGCGAGCCGCGGTGTTAACACGACAATTTCGATTTAATCGTCGGATTACTGTATTTTCGGTATGACGTTAATACGACTTGCGGTACTATTGAACGCAATTTGATTATCGTTATGCCGTTATCATATAGCGCTAATGTCTTATAAAATCTCTGACCAATATTTTTATTAGCGTTTTCATTGACGTTTATCTGAGATTTAAGCCCTCTATTTGATCTATAAGAACAAGGATGACCCTATGGATTTTTCATTGACCGATGACCAAGTTGCCTTTCGCCAAACGGCCCGTCAGTTTGCGCAAAAAGAGCTCAAACCGAACGCTGCTGAATGGGATTGCACCTCGCATTTCCCAGTGGACATCATCAAAAAATCTGGTGAGCTTGGCTTTTTGGGGCTATACACCAATCCAGAGTATGATGGCTTGGGCCTGCCAAGACTTGACTCAGCAATGGTATTCGAAGAGCTGGCATGGGGTGATACGTCCGTGGCGGCTTATATGAGCATCCATAATATGGCCGCATGGATGATCGGCGAATATGGTAGCGATAGCCTATGCAAAAAATATTTGCCCAATATGGTCAGCGGTGAGTGGCTTGGCAGCTATTGCCTAACAGAGCCAAACGCAGGCTCTGATGCGGCCTCACTCCGTACCAAAGCGGAGAAGCGGGGCGATCATTACGTACTGAACGGTGAAAAAACCTTTATTTCTGGCGCAGGTTCAACCGATGTATTGGTGGTGATGGCGCGTACTGGTGGTGCTGGGCCAAAAGGTGTATCAGCGTTTGTTGTAGATGCCAATAGTGCTGGTATTGAATATGGTAAAAATGAGCATAAGATGGGCTGGAAAGCACAGCCAACACGCACGATTAGTTTTAAAGATGTCAAAGTCCCAACAGAAAACCTGATAGGTGAGGAAGGCCAAGGCTTTCGTATCGCTATGAAAGGACTCGATGGTGGTCGTATCAATATCGGTATTTGCGCGGTAGGTACGGCACAAGCGGCGTTAGAGACCGCAACCAGTTATGTGCAAGAGCGCAGCCAGTTTGGTAGCCCGATTGCTAGCTTACAATCGGTACAGTTTAAACTTGCTGATATGTTGACCCAGACCATCGCCGCACGCCAAATGCTGTATCTAGCAGCTGATAAAGTTGACAACAACGATGGACAAGCGTCTACCTACTGCGCAATGGCCAAGCGTCTCTCCACCGACCTTTGTTTCGATGTTGCCAATGAAGCTCTGCAATTGCACGGCGGCTATGGTTATCTAAACGAGTATCCACTTGAGCGCCACGTACGCGATTTGCGTGTGCATCAAATTCTAGAAGGCACCAATGAGATCATGCGCGTGATTATTTCGCGTCAAGTCTTGCAAGATGAAGGGCTAAGCCAACTTCGCTAATTTATCTCGATCTACTGAAACAAGGATGTTTTATGACAGATTATACAAATCTACAGCTATCAATTAATGGCCATACCGCAACATTGACGTTGAATAACCCACCGGCACATACGTGGACGATGGACAGTCTACATGCACTTAAGCAGCTCATTACCGACCTCAATGCCAACGACGATGTCTATGCACTGATCGTGCATGGAGATGGCGAAAAGTTCTTTTCAGCGGGTGCAGATTTAAACAATTTCTCAGATGGTGATAAAGGCCGTGCCATCAGCATGGCGATTGCATTTGGCGAAGCGTTTGAGGCCCTATCTGCCTATCGCGGTGTCAGTATTGCTGTCATCAATGGCTATGCGGTGGGCGGTGGACTTGAATGTGCGCTTGCATGTGATATTCGTATCGCAGAAGCGCACGCCCAGATGGCACTGCCAGAGACAGGTGTGGGATTACTGCCCTGTGCAGGCGGCACACAGAACCTAGCTATGTTAGTAGGAGAGGGTTGGGCTAAGCGCATGATACTGTGCGGCGAGCGCGTCGATGCAGATATAGCATTGCGTATCGGTCTGGTTGAAGAGGTCACTGCAAAAGGTGAAGGTCTGCAAATCGCTCAGGACTTAGCAAAAAAAGTAGCAAAGCAATCACCCGTCGCCGTCAGTTATTCCAAGCAACTGATTCAGGCGGCTAGAGATACCCCGCCTGCGCAAAATCTTATCCATGAGCGTGAAGCTTTCGTGAAATTGTTTGATACCAACGATCAGCGCGAAGGGGTACAAGCCTTTTTAGAAAAGCGTAAACCCAATTGGCAAAACAAATAAACAGCAGTCAAAACGCTTGAGCCATTTCTATTATTTAATTTTGTAGGTCACTTTTATGACATCAGCTATGACAGCGACGAACGATACTAAACAAGAAGCACCTGTGTTATTCAATACTGAACCGACAGATTGCGGTCACTTGATTGGGATCATGACACTTAATACACCCAAATCGCTTAATGCACTCAGCGTTGATATGTGTCAATTGCTCTCAGCGCAGTTAGAGCAGTGGCAAGCGGACGAGCAAGTGGTTGCGCTTGTGTTAAAAGGTGCGGGCGACAAAGCATTCTGTGCGGGCGGTGATATTCGTAAGCTCTATGACAGTATGTCTACCAGTGCACCCATGCCAAACCCGTATGCTACTGAGTTTTTCAGTCATGAGTATCGTCTCTATCGTCAAATGCATTTTTATCCGAAACCATTAATACTTTGGGGCGATGGCATCATCATGGGCGGCGGTATGGGACTGATGGCAGGATGTAGTCATCGTCTGGTCACTGAGCGCACACGTTTTGCCATGCCTGAGGTCACTATTGGACTGTTCCCTGATGCATCTGGCAGTTGGTTTTTGCAGCGTATGCCTGCTAAGACGGGTTTGTTTTTAGGTCTAACTGGCGCGATGTGCAATGGCAGTGACGCGCTATTGGCCAATCTGGCAGAGTATGCCGTTGCCAGCCATGACTATGATGCCGTCATGCAGCGCCTCAGACAGAGCGACTGGCAGGCAGTCGATAACACGAGCGGTGCAGATAAGTGCCATAACAATAGTGCGCATAGTATTGTCAGCCGTGCGCTTGCTGAGTTGCCAGTAGCCGAACTGCCAGATAGTAAGCTTGCAATATATTGGCAACCTATTCAGCAACTAATGAATAGTGGTGGTCTGGCTGATATTGATGCGTTGCTACAAAGCGATGAAGCACTCATGCAGCTAAACCAAGACTTTGCAGAAGACAGTTGGACTCAGCGAGCAGTTGCAACCTATCGGCATGGCTGCCCAGTCACGGCTGCATTAACCTATGCGTTGTATCACAAAGTCGCTGACCTATCGATCGAACAAGTACTGTATTTAGAGACCAATGTCGCAGTACATTGCGCGGCCAATCCTGACTTCAAAGAAGGCGTGCGGGCGCTATTGATTGATAAAGATAGAAGTCCTAAATGGTCGCGCTCATTAGTAGATTGTATCAGTGTAGAAGGGCAGGCGTATATCGACCAGCATTTTGTCAATCCTTATGCAAAAGGTGAGCATCCTTTGAGCGATTGGTTAGGTAGTGACGCTTTGGGTAGTCAGTATGTCCGCTAACTGCCTAAAAGAAATTTATAACGTAAAACAGTCAGCGACTTTATAACGCTTTGAAGAATGATGCTAAGACATAAGATAGCAGCATTCATTAATAAGCAATATTCACTAATAAATACTGTTAAATAGTATGTAGCTATTGCTACATCATAAATCATCAAGGAGTGATGAGATGGGTACAAAGGATACAAGTACGATGGATAATAATAACTCTAAACCAAATATTGCCTTTATTGGGCTTGGGAATATGGGTGCGCCAATGGCAGAGAACTTATTAAAGGCAGGTTATGAGCTATCTGTCTTTGATTTGTCTGAGGTTGCAACCCAGCGCCTAGCAAAAGCAGGGGCTAGTGTCGCAAAAAGTCCTAAAGACGCTGCAAGTAATACTCAAGTCGTGATTAGTATGTTACCTGCAGGTCAGCATGTACATTCGGTGTACTTGGGTGATAGTGGCTCTAATGGGTTACTTGCAGAACTGCCAAAAGGCACGCTTGTGATTGACAGTAGTACGATTGCGGCGGCTGATGCAAGGACGGTAGCAGAGGCGGCAGATAAGCTTGGTATAGACTTCTTGGATGCACCAGTTTCTGGCGGTACAGGTGGGGCAGTTGCTGGTAGTTTGACCTTTATCGTCGGCGGCGATGATGCCGCTTTTGCTAAGGCTGAGCCAATACTTGCTGTGATGGGGAAAAATATCTTTCATGCTGGCGAGCACGGCGCAGGACAAGTCGCAAAAATTTGCAACAATATGCTGTTAGGTATTTTGATGACAGGGACGGCAGAGGCGATTAATCTAGGCGTCAAGAACGGCTTAGATCCCAAAGTGCTATCAGACATCATGCTACAGAGCTCAGGGCGTAACTGGACACTAGAAGTTTATAACCCTTATCCAAAAGTCATGGAAAACGTGCCCTCTAGCAATGGCTATCAAGGGGGCTTTATGAGCAAATTGATGCAAAAAGATCTAAACCTTGCGATGCAGACTGCTCAAGACACTGAAGTAGAAACACCAATGGGTGCCAAAGCAACAGAGTTATATGCCTCACATACTGTAGAGAATGGTGATAAAGACTTCTCTAGCATTATCGGACGTCATGATGTCTCATTATTGTCTTAAACATGATTCTCTTGACTGTCTCTCTTTTGAATGTAACCTTCTTAGACATATCAATTTTTAGGAATACCAATTCTTAAAGATACTAATATTAAGAATTTTTCGTATCATTAGTAGGTGGCATTAATTAAGAGAATGCATTTGCTAAAAAGAAAAAGGTCTACGCTAAAATCATAGCGTAGACCTTTTTTGATGGCTAATAGATAATATTAGCTTTGCAGATCGTAGACGAGCGTCTGAACGTCTTGCGCAGCTTTCTGCAGTCGTGGTACATGGGTCAATAGATCATCAAGTGATACCCGTATGGTTGGTGCATGCAGATAGAGAGAAGCCAGATAGCGTGACTTTTTGTCCAGTATAGGTACAGCCACTGCGACCATCTCAGAGATAAACTCCTCGTTATCGATGCCGATACCAGTATCAGCGATACGATCAAGCTCGGCATTTAATGCATCGATATCAGTAATGGTATTCTTAGTGAACTTATCTAGTGGTAACCCTTGTAATATTTTCATACGGCTAGTCGTAGATAATTGGCTTAGATAGAGCTTGCCAGTCGCTGTACACCACATAGGTGACTTTGCCCCGACAGGAAGATAAATCTGTAGTGGCAAGGTCGTCTGAGCACGGTTGGTATAGATCATATTCATATGATAGGGAATGCCAATACCGCAAGTTTCTTTAAGCTCATCAACCAGTTTTTGCAAAATCATCTGCCGCTCGTTAAAGAACAGTCGTTGTTGCCATAGCTCAACGCTCAAATTGCGTACGCGCTTACCAGGGATAATACTGCCACCAATATCAACAGTCAAAAAACCATCATCAACCAAGTTTTGAATCAATCTATGAATGGTCGGTTTAGGAATATCTAGCTCTTGTGAAAGCTCGAGTGGAGAAAGCGGTTTTGAAGCATAGGACACTGCTTCTATGATTTCTAGGACACGGGTAATCGACGATACTTTAGGCATATATATGACTCAGTAGGAGTAAAGAAATAGAGCAAATAGCGTCACAAGGTTTTCATAACTAAGACAAATAGTGACAATACTGACGTTCTATAACAAATCTGTTATAACAACTAATTTAGCATAATATTCGCTTGAGGCAAGCGTTAGTCGCGTTATATGAGATCATTTATATCGTTTTATTTATCGGTGTAGATTTTCTCATATAAGTAACAATAGATACGTTAACTCACAAGGCACACTATTCGGTAAGGTTAAGCCATATAACTGTCATTGATTCAAAGTGCGTTCTAGGGCGTGTCTTCATTTCAAAAATGGTGATAAAAATGAGATAAGTTGCCGTCAAACGAGGAAAATAGTGCAGATAATATCGGGATATTAACCAGCGATTTGACGATGTTTGGCAAAATTTAGCTATTTTTAGCCCATTTAGATAACTATCGAGTGAATTGAAGACACGCCCTAGATAATTATGTGGACATGTTTTGCAATACCCTTACATAAACATTAAGCAAGCGAAGTCTCATGTTTACGCTGTTTGGTTACTTTAAGGACGTTATGTAACATAAAAGCGAATTTTTGCAGATTGGTGTAGCAATTATTACAGTACCTATGCAATCTTTACATAATGGCAAATAAAAACAGCATCAGTAGGGGTGACTTTTTAAGTCAGAATTGTTTTAATCACCTCAACAAAATGATGGTTTAACAAAAGCACAATCATCGTTTTTTATGGGCGGGTTTATTTCACACTTTAGGAGAATAATTATGAAATTGATTAAATTGACGGCAATCTCTGCTGCTGTTCTAGCATCAACTGCTGCATTAGCTGCTGATCCAGTTATCGTTGTTGATAACAATGCTGCCGTTGCATATGAAGCTGAGCCAGTTGCTGTTGCTTATCAAGCAGAACCTGCTTCTTATGCATACAATGCTGACGCTGGTGTAGTAAGCAACACTACTGGCGCTGTTGTTGGTGGCACTAAAGGTTTCTTTAATAAAGTAGTAAACCCAGCATCAGTTAGCGCTGAAGTTGGTACTCTAGGTTATGGTGCGAATATCGGTTGGTCAATGAATGAGAAAACTGAACTACAAGCTGGTTGGGCAGGTGGCGATGTAGCTGACCTTTTCGGCGGTGATTTCGATGCAGACGACGTAAACTATGATGTAGATGCTGACTTTAGTAACCCATACCTAGGTGTACAATTACGTCCTACTGGTAACTGGTTCACAGTTGGTGCTGGTATCATCGTTCCAGACAACGATTTTGATGTAACTGCTAACTCTAAAGGCGGTACTTACAAAATTAATGATGTGTCATACAACGCAGATGATGTAGGTACTTTACAAGGTACTATGGAGCATCGTAACAAGCTAGCTCCTTACGCTACTATCGGTTTCCGTCCGAACATCACAAATAACTTTGGTCTATTTGGTGAAATTGGCGCAGCTTACATGGGTAAAACAGATGCTACAGTAAATGCAACTGACCCAGAAAATGTTGTGAGAGTTTCTAACGGTGTTACTGATATACCTTCTGGTCTTAATGCGGGTCAAGTTGCTAAACTTGCTGAGCAAGAGCTAGAAGACAAAGATTGGTTAGAGTGGTTGCCAATCGTTAAAGTTGGTGCAACTTACCGTTTCTAATCTAATCACAGTTTAAAGACTGTCATTAGTAGAAAATAAAAAAACGATCCTTTTTAGGGTCGTTTTTTTATGCTTAAAATAAAGTATTAAAAGATATTCTAAAAATCAGGTTTGAACTTTACTCAGAAAACTCTGCTCAAAAAACAATGACAGTTTGCTGAGATTGTAACGTGGCAATGCGGTAAACAGATTGGTAGTCCGTATCTTCACTATCATTGAGTACAGATGCAGAGTTAATCTCTCTATTATTTCTAATCAAGCTAGGAATAAGGTAGGAGTAATCCATACCCAAGCCTTGAGCTAATGTATATTGGTTCACTTTGATAAAGCTTTCTTTTATTTGCCATAACAGTTTGGCAGTGCGTTCTCGCTGATCTGTAGATAGCTCCTGTAAAATGGTCAGCTCGCTCTTTGAATAGAAACGTTTGACTACATGCCATGCAATATTATTGGTCTCTATATCAATACCAGCAGGACGCTGGCGACTGATAACAACCGCTATTTTGCTGTGTAAACGTGTAAAATTTGTCTGATTCGATTCTGTAGTTTGCTTTGAACTACTAGCTCCTGTATGGCTAAAGCATACGTAATACTGACTGTTGACGAGCCGATAGGGAAAGCTTGACTCATCCAAGGTGTCATCTATTTCTAATTTTTTAAGCAGCTCTTGCAATAGTTGCCTGACGCCTTGTCGCTGCTGCTGACGCTGTTTACGTGCTAGAGCAGGTACTGAGTGTTTAGGCACTGCTGTCGCCACCTGATAGTACCAATTTAGGCTATCAAACTTGATGATGTCTTCATACGACGTATTACATGAAGAAAACCATAATGACTTGTTCCATAAGCTTCCAGTGACTAAATGACTGATTGACTCGCTCACTTGGGCAGTCACACACCATGTCGTGGTGTCGAGTTGAGTATACTGTATCTGGGTGAGGTTAGAAGTCGGCATATATTAATAGTCATCAAAAACGATTATTGTAGAATTGAATATATAAGAATGTGTAATTATGAACGCTATGTATTTGATACATAGATAGTCATACAATAGCTATATTTAAATAGTTTATATCTAATTAACCTACTAAAAATCCAAAAAGCCCAGCAATATACTCTTGCTGGGCTTTCATTAAACTATCGAACGCTATAAATAACGCTAAATCACAATTTAGTAAGACAGCTCAGCACGACGGTTTTGTGCATACGCGTCTTCTGTGTTGCCAGCTGCTGCAGGGCGCTCTTCACCATAGCTAATCACACGGATGTTGTTTGCAGTGACACCTTGAGCAGCTAGGTAGTTACGTGCAGCTTGTGCGCGTCGCTCACCTAGTGCCATGTTATATTCACGGCTACCACGCTCATCAGTATGACCTGCAATAACGACAGTAGCTGCTGGGTTTGAATTTAGCAGGCTTACGTGTTGATTAAGGACGCTCGCTGATTGAGCAGTAATTTCACTGCTATCAAAGGCAAAGTAGACCACTGCTTGTATATTCTCAGCGCCAGTGATGACAGCGTTTGAGTTATCAACGATAACAGCACCGTTATAGCCCACTTGTCCACCTGGAATACCTAGCGGGGCAACGACAACTTCTGAGGTAGAACGCTTGGTAGCACAACCAGTGGTTAATGCAACGGCACTTGATAATAAAGCAAGAACAGCGATCTTAGAAAAACTGATTGACATGACGAGCTCCTAAAATTTTAATTAAATTTGTTTTTTTAAACTGCTTCCGATAAAACTTAGGCAATCTCTATCTATAATATACTAAATGTTAATTTATGTAAGTATTTTTACTGTAAATTACGATAGATAAAATCGAGCGTATTACCAGCGGTGCTTGCCCCAGTTTTCAGGGTTAGCCCAGTAATCAGCATTGAGCCAATTCGGCAGTTGTTTGTAGTCATATAGATTAAATTGCCAAAGCGTCGCAGTAACGGTTGATGAGGTAATAGATTGAATGTCATCAATATTTAGAGATGGCTCATTCAATATATCAAATGGCGTAAAGCCGTAAGGTTTCAAATTTATTGAGCTATCTAAAGCAATAAGTAAATGCGCGGCATACAGGTCACGGTAGCGCATCAGTAGCGGCACATAGTGTTGAGTCAGCTCTGCTGACAAGGTAGGCAGCCAAAAGCAAGCAAGCTCATAACGATCAGGTACGTGTTGTTTAGCAAGATCCGATAACGTTGATAAGTGTCGTGCATTCAGCTTCGCTTCAGTGTTCTCATTAGTAGATGTAGTATCGTCAAGTTGTGCTTGTAGTGCTAATAAGTCCGCATTGTTATGTGTTACCCATAATGCCTCATTATTATCTTTATTATGATCAGATGACTGTTCTGTCTGAGTCGTCAATGAGGGTAGTAGTGCCTCAACATACTCTATAAGCAAAGGTAGGGTAATGTCTGCGCGTTTCACCGTATTTTTTGTCATATAATAGGCCGTTAGTTAAATGATTGGTCATCAGTACGACTATTAAATCATTTTCAACGACATTATCCAATTGATAACGTATGTTTCATATTTAAATCATCTTGAACCGACGATATCTTACTTTGCATACTTGAAATTTGGCGATTTAGGTCAATCTAGCTATAAGCTTGATGAGAAAATCAATTTAGTAATAAAAGTTAGCTTAATCACTACGAAGCTTTGTCTATGTGCTTAGCTTACTATGCGCTTAGCTGATTAGTTAGCCTAGAGACTAAGTCTTTATTTGCACTAGTGCCTTTTGCAAATAGTGAAATCATATTACTCATTACTTATCCCCAGTAAAAATAACTTATAACCAAATCACTGATAATAATAGGACACCATATGTCTACTGCTGAAACTGATGCACAAATCATTAATCCTGAAATGCCAGATGTGCCGCCACATGCGCCAAGTAAGATTAACTTAAAAGACTATACCAAACCAAGTTTTGATGTCGATACGGTACATTTAGATATTAAGCTGTTTGAAGACTACGCGCAGGTAGACAGTACGCTTGAGATGGTACGCCAAACGGCAGGGGATATTGTCTTATTTGGTGAGTCATTAGAGCTGCTAACGATTACGATGAATGGTAAGACGCTGAGCACTGAGGATTATCAGCAAGAAGCGGGTAAGCTGACGATTCATAATGCTCCTGAGCGAGCTACTTTAGATATTCAAGTACGTATCTGTCCGCAGACCAATACGACGCTTGAAGGCTTATACATGGCCGGTAGTAGTGACGATACTATGTTTGTCACTCAATGTGAGCCAGAGGGTTTCCGTAAAATTACTTTTTATCCCGATCGCCCTGATGTGTTGGCGATATTTACCACGCGACTTGAAGCAGATAAGCGTTATCCGACGTTATTGGCGAATGGTAACTTAGTCGAAGCAGGCGAAGTGGCCGACGCGCCAGACCGTCATTATGCCATCTGGCACGATCCAACCAATAAGCCAAGCTATCTATTTGCCTGTGTGGTTGCTGATTTAGATGTATTGACAGACTCTTATACGACCAGCGAAGGTCGAGAAGTATTGCTTGAGTTGTACGCCAAGTCTGCTGATATCGATAAATGCGATGTCGGTATGCAAGCTTTGAAAGATGCGATGAAATGGGATGAGGTCAATTATGGACGAGCCTACGATTTAGATCGCTACATGATTGTGGCGGTCAGCCAATTCAATATGGGTGCAATGGAAAATAAGGGTTTGAATATTTTTAACACCGCTTGTGTGTTATCTAGCCCTGAAACAACTACCGATGCCCGTAGTTTTAGCGTAAAAGCCATTATTGCTCATGAGTATTTTCATAACTGGACAGGTAACCGTATTACTTGCCGTGATTGGTTTCAGCTGTGCTTGAAAGAAGGCTTTACCGTTTACCGCGATCAGTCATTTTCAGCAGATCAACAGTCAAGTGCGGTGCAGCGTATTGATGACGTAGCGACTTTGCGCGCGCATCAGTTTAGCGAAGATGCAGGCCCATTAGCGCATCCAGTACGTCCTGAGAGCTTCGTTGAGATTAATAATTTTTATACAACGACTGTCTATGAGAAAGGCGCTGAAATTGTGCGTATGATTGCCAATACGTTAGGGCCAGATGATTTCCGCAAAGGAACAGATGAGTACTTCCGTCGCTATGATGGACAAGCAGTAACGGTTGAGGACTTTTTATCAGCGCTGAGTATCACTGATGACAAAATCGAGAATTTCATTGATTGGTATCGTCAGCCTGGTACGCCAGTGGTATCGGGTTCTCAAACCTATGATAGCGCAGCACAGACGCTGACCATCACTTTGAATCAGCAGACACGCCATGTCAAAGGCTTTGATGCGCCAAAACCATTGCCGATACCTGTAGCAACGGCATTATTTGACAAAGACTCAGGCGCTATCGTCGCTGAACGTATGTTATTGCTTGACGAGGCGACGCAAACGTTTGTCTTTGAAAATGTCGCAAGCGAGCCTGTTGTGTCATTACTGCGTGACTTTAGCGCGCCAGTACAGCTCAATTATGACTATCAAGATGCAGACTTAGCATTTTTGCTTAAGCATGAAACCAATGGGTTTAACCGCTGGCAAGTAACTCAAATGCTGGTAAATCGTATTTTGCTGCAAGGCCAAGGTACGAAGAGCAGCCCTGATGTATACCTAGAAGCATTAGCGCAGATACTGCCTGTCTTAGCAGCTGATGATGCGATGCTAGCGGCACGATTGCTTGATATTCCATCAGCGCAAGAGTTGGCTTCTGCTATTTCTAAAGACTACGATCCAGTGTTGGTTAAAGAGCAGCGTGATGGGCTATACAAGCAAGTGGCTGATAAGTTAAAAGGCCAATGGGCTGAGCTGTACAATAATCTGCCAATGCAGTCTTATGAGGATAGCGCTGAAGCTCGAGGCATTCGTGCGCTGCGTAATGTCGTACTCGATATGGCATTGACGGCGAATGTAGATGATGCAGCAGACTGGGCACAGCAGCAGTATGACAATGCGAGCTGTATGACTGAGCGCTTTGGTGCATTGAAGGCCATGGTCAATCATCAGCTGGTAGATGCAGATAAGTACTTAGCAGACTTCTATGATCGTTTCCAAGCAAATGATCTGGTTGTCGATTTGTGGTTCAGTGTACAAGCTGCCGCTGATGATGTGACGCCTGATATGGTTAAGTCGCTACTGACGCATACGGACTTTGATTGGAATACCCCTAACCGTGTCCGTTCAGTTATCAGTGCTTTTAGCTCACAACCGACGGTACTTTGGACGGCAGAAGGTCTAGAGATGTATACAGGCGTGATTCAAAAATTAGATGATGCCAATCCTGTGTTAGCGTCACGCTTATTGCAAGTACTAGCCCGCTGGAATACGTTGGCTGAGCCTCGTCGTCAAATAGCGCATGAGCAGCTGGTTGATTTACAAAAGAATGTCTCATCTAAGCATGTGCTCGAAAGCTTAGAGAGCGTGTTAGGTGCTGCAAATAGTTAATTAAGAGCAGTGCAATATGCATTGAAATGCAATATTAATGTTATAAAAATACTAATGTAAAAATAAGGCTAGCTCTGACCAATTAACGAAACATGTATCGTTGTTGGTCATTGCTAACCAAGTTTTAGAATAGAGTGTTTCTTATAGAATATTCATAAATAAAAAGCCCCTTTCGTATTAGTGCGAAAGGGGCTTTTTATTGTTTGCTCGACGATAATTTATTGTGGATAGCTATTAGCGATTTGGTAGCACATCTTTTACCATATCACGTAATTCGCGTAATGCTATGACGGTGCTATCCCAATCTAGACAACCATCGGTGATCGATTTGCCATACTCAAGCTGGCTTAGATCAGCAGTCAATTTTTGATTGCCGCCTTTTAAGTGGCTCTCAATCATCATACCGATAATTGATTTATTGCCATTTTGAATTTGTTCAGCAACGTTTTTGATAACCATCGGTTGTAGGTAAGGGTCTTTACCTGAGTTAGCATGACTTGAGTCAATCATAATCTTGCTATTGGTCTTGCCTTTTGCCAGCTCATTTTCAACTTGAGCTACCGCAGTTTCATCATAGTTAGGTTTACCGTTACCACCGCGAAGTACCACGTGCGCGTAAGGGTTACCTTTAGATTTGATGATAGAGACTTTACCATCTGATGATAGACCTAAGAAGCTATGACCTTCTTTAACCGCTTGCATGGCATTTACAGCAACCGTCATACCACCATCAGTACCGTTCTTAAAGCCAACTGGGCATGATAAACCAGAGCTCATTTCGCGATGCGTTTGGCTCTCAGTGGTACGTGCACCAATGGCTGACCAGCTGATTAGATCCTGGATGTACTGCGGTGTATTTGGATCAAGTGCTTCAGTCGCGCAAGGTAGACCTTTTTCATTCAAATCAAGTAGCAGTTTACGAGCCGTGCGCAAGCCTTTTTCTATATCAAAGCTGTCATTCATGTCAGGGTCGTTGATCATGCCTTTCCAACCAACCGTCGTACGAGGTTTTTCAAAATAAACACGCATGACCACAAATACACTGTCTTCGATTTCTTTTGCCAATACGGCTAAACGATCGGCATATTCGTGAGCGGCTTTGATATCGTGAATAGAGCAGGGGCCAATGACCACAAACAAACGCTTGTCTTTACCGTCCAAGATATCTTGAATAGTATTACGACCTTTTAGTACGGTGTTATACGCGTCGTCTGACAAAGGCAGCTCGGCTTTTAGCTCGGCGGGAGTAATCAAAGGAATAAATTTTTCAATATTCACGTCGTCAATATCTGCATTATGGGTAACTGATGTTGTCATGGTTATATATCGTCTAGCTGATTTATAGGAACATTCATTATGCGGACAAAAGTGTTGGTTGACAAGGGTAGTCGAGCAGTTAATTGACTGATAACTGGAATGAGAAAACTAAAACTTAGTTATACTTATAGAGACTTAGCATGATATTTGACGTTCTAAATGCACGTTTAGCATTTGGTTTTTCTATCTATTAATAAGAGTTGGTTGAGTTTTTGATGCATAACGCTCAGATTTTATGCGTGAATTTCGCTATTTGTATCATCGTCAAGTATGATAGCAACATTAGCGATGGGTGGCCCAAACTGTGGCATTAAAACAGTACGGATGAGTGTGCACATTATCCGTGAGGTCATATCGCTGATTTATTACGTTATATTTTATAATAACGGTTTATTTTATTTTGTGTATTTCTAATATCGAGAGCTTGTCATGACAGATTCTGCTACGTCTCATCACCATACTGACCTCATTCATCAAGCCGAGACGGATTCTCAAGTAGCAAAGATAAATGCTACGCCGCTAGTGATAGGCATCGTCGCAGGTGAGGTATCTGGCGACAGCTTAGGCGCAGATTTTATGCGGCAAATGAATAATCTACGTGATGATATTGTCTGGGTAGGCGTAGGCGGTACGAAGATGCATGCGCAAGGGCTACAGAGTATTTTCCCATTAGAGCGTTTGGCAGTGATGGGTCTGGTTGAGGTAATGTCGCAGCTACCAGATTTGCTTAAAGCGCGCCGCGAGCTATTGAGCGCATTTAAGGCTGCTAATATTGATTGGTTCGTTGGTATTGATGCACCTGATTTCAATTTACGCGTGTCCAAAAAACTAAAGCCCCAAGGCGTGTTCTGTGTGCAGTACGTCAGTCCTTCTATCTGGGCGTGGCGCGAGTCGCGTATCCATAATATTAAAGCGGCGACCAATTTGGTGCTATGTCTATTCCCGTTTGAGTTGCCAGTTTATGAGCGACATAACCATCCAGCGATCTGTGTGGGTCATCCATTACTACGAACCATTGATCAGAACCTGATCGATACACCAATCAATCAACGTCGTAGTGAGTTGGTCTGGGACAATGATGGATTACAGCAGTTTTTTATTGAACGTTTCGATGATGTGAGTCAGCTTATTTGTGTGATGCCAGGCTCTAGGCGCGGTGAAATTACAGCTATTCTGCCATTGATGCTTGATGGCATCCAAAAGTTAATCCTGTTAGATCCTAAGCTGTGCTTCATCATTCCAACGGTCGATCAAAACCATCAATATATCGTACAAGAAGTGATCGACCAACGCTCAGAACAGCTACGTGAAGCAATTGTGGTGGTCTATGATGATACCCAGCCGGAATTTAGCCAACATGCCATGGCGGCATCAGATATCGTGATGCTGGCATCTGGGACAGCAACGCTGGAGGCAATGTTGCTTGAACGGCCGATGGTAGTAGTATATCAATTAAATCAGCTGACTTACCAAATAGCCAAGCGTCTGGTAAAAGTGCCATATGTGGCATTGCCTAATATATTGGCTAATGCACCGATTGTGCCTGAGCTGATTCAAGAGCAAGCGAGCGGTGACAATATCTGCCGCACCGTAATGCGATTGCTGCAACCACGCGCTTATGCCGAGCAATTACACGACTTACTAGTGACAAAGCAGTCGCTACAACAGCAAAGTAACCATGAGCCTGCAAACAGCGTGATTGAACAGTGGTTTATCCAAAATACCGATACTATTAATCCTAATTAAACAAGAAAGACCTTCTAATATTATGCATATTCAACACAGTACAGAAAGCTCAGCTCAAATAATTGACATTAATATTGAGCATATTGACGTCAAAGGACAATATATTCAGTTAGCAGCGCCCATACGTTTATATGGGCAAATGAATACCGCTGAGTTACTTACTCAATATCTGACTAATGATAACCAAGAGGCGGAGCAATCAATACTACAAATCGGCGTTGATGAAGCAGGGCGCGGCCCGCTACTAGGCAGCGTCAATGTGGCGGCGGCAATATTACCTGCGACTTGGTCAGGGCTCATTGAGGAACAACCGCTCAAAGACACACCGTTGTCGATACTGACCGACTCCAAACAACTGAGTGAAAAAAAGCGCGATATCCTTTATCCATTGGTTCAGCAGCATGTTATCGGTTATATCATCGCTGATATACCAGCAGCAGTGATCGATCAAGTGAACATCTTGCAAGCAACGATGCTTGGTATGCGCTTGTGTACTGAATCATTGCTAGAAGTGATTTTTGAAAAATTCTCGACTACTAGAAATGATAAAAGCACGTCGCTCAATCAATTAAAGATCGAAGTACTGTTTGATGGAAATCGTTGCCCTGACTTGAACTATGATAGCTTTAAACATTTAGAGGGAGCGCCATTGGCGATTGATTGCCAAGCATGGGTAAAAGGCGATGCGCGTCATACTAGTATTGCAGCGGCCAGTATATTAGCAAAAGTAAGTCGTGATGAGACGATGTATGCACTGGATATTCAGTATCCGGAATATGGTATTGCCAAACACAAAGGCTATCCAACGCGTGCGCACATGGAGGCGATTGAAAAATATGGCGTCTTGCCAACGCATAGACGTAGTTTTGCGCCAGTGAGAAAAATGCTAGAAACTTAATAATACTGGACTTATAATCAGTCTTCGAAATAGCCTAAGCGAAAAGTCATATTGTAATATGAGAGTAAAAAATTTATACTCATGAATGTAATTTCTTTAAAAACAATGAGCAAGGTTTTATAAATTTAAATACAGCACGTTTTTAATATCAAAGGCTATTAAATCAATAGCTAAGTTCTAATATTTATTTTTACTATAAGTGACACACAAATATTACTACTTTATAGGATGAGAGATGATAGCCAACACTTCCCAAAAAAGCCTTGCTGCAGTGCTATTTTTGACTCTATTTCTGACTGGTTGTGGTGGAAGTAGTGAGTCTGAAGGAAGTGATCCATCTGTGGATGGTTTAAATGGCTCGAAAAGTGATGAGAAAGTTAAGCTAACAACGTCAGAACCAATCACCTCAGCACCGATTATAGCAACACCTATTGATCAAAGTGACAAACCAAGCAGTGGTACTCCTGACACTGACAGTAGTGTACCAGCTGATAACAATACACAAGCAGCATTAAGTGCGAATGATCAGTTTAGTTTGGCAAGAAGCAGTTGTGGCCTAAATGGTCTATCCGTTGATACAGGGCTAGACGATATTGCCGTTAAGCACGCGAACTACATAAAATATGTATTTACCAATAGCTCGCCAACCAGCTTTAACGCGCATTTTGAAAATGAAATCAGCGATATTGCTAGTGTGACAGGTTCTAATAATCCTTTTTTCAGTGGGTTAGATCTGGCAGATCGATTGATCAATGCAGACTATGGCAACTCTCAATATAGTGTCACTGAAAACATTGCCCAGTCTGTCTATTACAGTTCGGCAGGCAATTTTTTGAGTACAGAAGCCGTGGCAAGTTCTATGGCAAAATCGTTGTTGTCAGCGCCTTATCATTTACGCTCTTTAATGTTGCCAACCTCAGGAGTAGTAGGAACAGGAGTGGTTACCTATACGCCTAGTGGTAAAAATGCTGCTAACAATAAAGGCTATGTTTTGGTAAGTAATGCTGCAGGGACAAAAACCACGACAAATAAAACACTTGAAGGCGTTTTTACGTATCCATGTCAAGATGTGACAGGGACAGTCACTGCACTTTATAACGAAACCCCAAATCCTGTCAGAGGCTCTGGGCGCAATTTGCGTACTGATCCTATCGGACAGCCGGTTTATATCAACATGCCATCCGCCGATAAAGTTAAAGTGAGTAACGTTAAATTCAGAGATGTGCAGCGCAATATAGATGTGCCGATTCAACTGCTTGATTCTGACAATGATCCGTACAAAGGTACGAATTATGCACTACCAACGAATGAAGCATTTATTTTGCCACTAACGGATGCGCTCAAAAGCTGTGAATCAGGTAGTAATAAAGGTGGTAATTGTGGACTTTATGGTAATAGCAAATATAAGGTCAGCTTTGATATTTTGGTTGACGATAAAACATTAGAGCAGCAGTCATTTACGTTTACTACTGGTAAGGTAAATTACTAATAAGTATTTAATACCCTCTAAAGATTTGTCGTAAAAAAGAAGGTCTGAACCAGTGATATGATTCAGACCTTCTTTTTGTGTAATAACTTTAATTATCTTCATACAATACTAGGAATGTGGCTTAAAACGATGAATTAGGCTGTTTTAAAAAGTTCTTTTCATCTTCGGTTGAGTCGCGATTTAGTACCTCATTTCGATGTGGGTATCGCCCGAATTGATCAATAATTTGTTTGTGACGATGTTCAAAGTCTAATGTGTTTGCATCATCTAATTGTTCAAATAGCGGTAGATAACGCTTATGAATCATGGCCGACTCGGAGTGCATAAACGGTATGATAATAAACCTACGCCATTGCATCGGTAGGGTGTCAAAATAAGGCTGTTGAATGGCTTCTTGGGCGAGTGCTAATGCCATACCGTCTTGTGCAAATGCACTTGCTTGTCCGCGACATAAATTGCGTGAAAACTGATCTAGCACAATAATTTCTGCCAAGCGTCCTGCCAATGCCGTTATCGAGCTATTACCATCCAATGAAGACTCTGCGATACGCCAAGTGACACATTCGCCTTGTTTCGCTGCATGCCAAATGCCGCCAAACTTATCCTGTATCTGCTTATCAAAACGATCGTTTTGTTCAAACCAGTATGCTTCATTGTTTTTATCAAACCAAAAATCTAACACGGCACGCGCATCAGGATCTAGGTAAGTCAAATCTATGTTTTTCGGATCCAATTGTGATGAATGGGATCGACTGGCTGAGGTGGAATAATCGGTTGAGAGTGCCATAAGATATTCTAATTATGATGAATTTAGTCTACTATAGCGCAAATATTTATATCTGTCTGTCAAGATACCAACAGCAGAGTGTCTATTAGGTAATCTATTATGAATGCAAAAAATCTAGAGAATTCTACTAACGCGTCATTGCCACCAACGCCTTACTATGTGCTTGATGAAGCGGCCATCGTTGACAATATGAAAATCATCGCTCGGCTATGTGAGCTGTCTGGCGCAAAGGCATTATTAGCACTAAAATGCTTTGCCACATGGGGTGTTTTTGATGTGATGCAGCCTTATCTGCATGGTACGACTTCATCTTCACTTAACGAAGTGAGATTGGGGTATGAAACTTTTGGCAACAATGACGATGCTAATAGCCAAGGCAAAAAAGAGACTCATGCCTATAGCGTGGCCTATAGTGCCGATGAGATGCCTGAAGTATTAAAATACGCTGATAAGATCATCTTTAACTCAATCTCGCAGTTCAATGCTTTTGGGACGCAAGCACGTTCGAAAAACATTCCTGTAGGACTACGACTTAACCCGAAAACCAGCAACTCGTCTTTTATCATTGCGGATCCTGCGCGTCCATTTAGTCGTTTGGGCGAGCATGATAAAGACAAAATTGCAGCGGTGCTTGGCGACATTACGGGCGTCATGATTCACAACAACTGTGAGAACGACAGTTTTGAGGATTTTAGCGAAAGTTTGGCTGATATCGAAGTACGATTCGGTGATATTTTGCAGCAGCTTGAGTGGGTCAGTTTGGGCGGCGGTATTCATTTCATCGCTCCTAACTATCCACTAGAGAAGCTGGCTGAACGCTTAAAATCGTTTAGCGAAACTTATGGTGTGCAAGTCTACCTTGAGCCAGGTGAGGCGAGCATTCATGGCGCGGGTACATTGGTGACCACCGTTTTAGACACCATGCACAATGAAAAAAGTCTTGCCGTGGTTGATTCCTCTATCGAGGCGCATATGCTTGATTTGCTGATTTATCGTGAGTCAGCACCCATTGCCGCTATCAACAATACAGCGGTGGATATCGCTCCTATTGGCCATTCAGTGATTGAGACGTCAGAACCGACGCTCGAAACCGGTACAGACAGTACGCTTATTTATGGCCGTTCTTGCCTAGCAGGAGATATCTTTGGTGAGTATGATTTGCCAAGTGATTTACAGATAGGCGATCAGATTGCCTTTGGTAATGCCGCAGGTTATACGATGGTTAAGAAAAACTGGTTCAATGGTGTCAACATGCCTGCCATTGTTATTCGTCGCCTTGATGGATCGATTGATGTGCAGCGCGAGTTTGACTATCAGGATTACAAAGCCAGTCTATCTTAGTGTTTGGCTTTTAGTACTATGCTATTGTTGCTTGATTATTAACTTTAAGCATTCTAAAACAACAGCTTAGTCTAAATGGTCGAGTATTTTTGTGTTTCTGTTTTTCATAGATTTTTTTACCGATAACACGATAAAATTGTTATAATCGCGTCGGGCAAATACTAGAGTGGTATTTGCCCGACGGGTGCGTGGGTTTTCCTCGGTCTTCCTTTTTAATTCACGCATATCATTCACTCGTTTCTGTTTTGCATAGCCACAATCAATGGTATCGACAGGGACACAAAGGAGGATTGTTCATTGAACACAAACCAACCAGTTAAGCCCAACAAAAAAGACGTACTCATCATCGGAGCAGGCGGTGTCGCTCAAGTGGTCGCGCATAAATGTGCGATGCATAATGATGTGCTTGGTGAGATTCATATCGCCTCACGTACCAAAGACAAATGCGATGATATCGCGCAAAGCGTAAAAGAAAAAGACAGCTTTAAGCAAGCTGCGGTCTTGCACACGCATCAAGTCGATGCGATGGACAGCCAAGCGCTGGTGCAATTGATCAAAGAAATAGAGATTCAGATCGTCATTAATGTCGGCTCGGCATTTATCAATATGACGGTATTAGAAGCCTGTATTGAGACAGGTGTTGCTTATATTGACACGGCGATTCATGAAGATCCACGCAAGATATGTGAGACGCCGCCATGGTACAACAACTATGAATGGCAACGTAAAGAGCGCTGTGCAGACAACAATGTCACTGCCATTTTAGGTGCAGGGTTCGATCCTGGTATGGTCAATGCTTATGCGCGTCTTGGCTATGACATGATGGATGCAGGTTCAGTTACTGATATTGATATCATTGATATCAATGCAGGTAGCCACGGCAAATACTTTGCGACCAACTTTGACCCAGAGATTAACTTCCGTGAGTTCACCGGTACCGTTTACTCTTGGCAGGATAGCAAGTGGCAGTCTAACAAAATGTTTGAAGTCAAACGCACTGATGACTTGCCAGTGGTTGGCGTGCAAAACAGTTATCTGAGTGGTCATGATGAAGTTCATTCATTGTCAGCCAACTTAGATGTGCCAAACATTCGCTTTTGGATGGGCTTTGGTGAGCATTACATCAATGTATTTACTGTGCTTCAAAGCTTAGGATTGCTATCTGAGCAGCCAGTGATGACTGCTGAAGGTCAAGAAGTTGTGCCACTTAAAGTGGTCAAAGCAGTACTACCAGACCCAAGCTCGCTTGCACCGAACTATACAGGCAAGACCTGTATTGGTGATAAAGTCAAAGGCAAGATCAACGATGTTGATAGCGAAGTCTTTATCTATAACGTCTCAGATCACAAAGACGCTTATAACGAAGTTGGTAGCCAAGGTATCTCTTATACCGCAGGTGTACCACCTGTTGCTGCTGCGATACTGGTCGCGACTGGCGAATGGGATGCAGGCAAGATGGTCAACGTCGAAGAGCTAGATGCTAAGCCATTTATCAATCTATTGAACAAGATTGGTTTGCCAACGCGTATCAAAGATAGCGAAGGTGACAGAGCGCTTGAGTTTGATATTTAGTTAGTCATTATATCTATTCTAAAAGCCCATCTGACTTTAATTGAGTCAGGTGGGTTTTTTATTTTATAAAGGAAAAATAAATTGTCATTGTCTATTTAATTATACAGAATAAATTATCAAACGATAATGATTTTCAATATCATCTATATTAAAAATAAGGTAGTATTTCACTTTTGTATCATTCGCTAGACATTCTGTAAAGGTAGAAATTAGATGTTTGTCAGTGAATAAATGAGGGAGTAGTGAATGAGATACATACGATTTCTTCCTAAGAAGAAATGGGCCATAGCAGGCTTTACCTTTTTATTATATTCGGCGTCATTTCCTGCATTTGGTTCGGAGGCAACGATGCTAACGATTGAAAGTCCCTTGAAAGGCGATTTAAATCATTCCAACAGGGAAAACGCTGATATCAAGCCACAGCATAAGTCATTAGATTTTAGCGTTCCTTGCGATACAGGCGATTATCTAACCGGATATGTTGAGAGTGATAGAAGTATGATGACGCTAGATGTTATCGATGCCACAGGAAAAGTATCGCGCCGTTTGATTGATAATAAAAGTGGCAAACAACACTTCTATTCAGTAGCCGAAAACTGTGCAGAGACCTGGCGACTGTCTGGCTCAGGTGCTTATCAGATAGTGCTCGAACAACGTGTTAGTTTAGCAGAGCAAGATTTAAAAGGTTCTTTAGGAAATTCTCTAGACAGTTCTGACACGTTACTCAGCCCCAGAGTATCGGCATTACTTGAGTCATTGCAGAAAGGGCAGAGTACAGATCGCTTTTGGGCGGAAGTGGAAGTATTAGGTACACCGCTGATTGAAGACACAGCTTTGGGCACTGTGATGACGTTTTTAGCGCGAGGAGACTATCGCAATGTCAAGTTAATGGGTGGCCCGTCCACCAATCATGATGCATTGCAACGATTGGTAGACTCTGATACATGGTACAAAAGCTTTATTGTGCCAAACAACACGCACTTATCCTATCAGATTGCTCCCAATACCCCTGAGCCACCTCTGTCTGAGTTTGCTCGTAGAGTCGCCATAAAAGCCGTGGCTCAAGCCGATCCTTATAATCACCATTCATGGCCACGTTCAGCCACTGATAAGTACACAACCAAATCTACTATTACGTTAAAAGACGCACCAAATAGGCGTTGGATAAAAAGACAGGCAGAGGTTCCCAAAGGAGAGTTGTCTACCTTTAAATTTACCAATAGTACATTGGACAATACTCGCGATATCACCATTTACTCCCCAACTGTTAATAACAACAAGGAGAATAGTAAAGATGATGCGGTGCTGTTATATATCTTTGATGCGGAAGCCTATATTGATACGGTTGGATTGCCCACGATTTTAGATAATTTGATTGCAGAAGGTAAGGTTCCACCAGTGACAGCGGTGTTTATTAGCAATCCTGATAATGATGCCCGTGCACGTGAATTACCTGCCAACCCAATGTTTGCAGATGTATTGGCCAATGAGTTAGTACCACAAATAAATAAACGATTGCCAGTAGCGATACCAACGGATAGAACGGTCATTGCAGGGTCAAGTTATGGCGGTTTAGCAGCGACGACTATCGCACTACGTCACCCCGACATATTTGGCAATGTTATCTCTATGTCTGGGTCTTACTGGTGGCATCCAAAAGATCAGACAGCAGAAGATAAACACTTCGTAGCGTCTGAGGTAATAAAAATGGATAAGGCACCCGTTCGTTTCTTTTTGAGCGCAGGCGTGTTTGAAACGGCTCGTGGTAAAAGTGGTAGCAACGGTATATTGGGAACCAATCGTCATCTGCGAGACGTTTTATTGGCAAAAAGGTACGATACACATTATCAAGAGTATGCTGCAGGACATGATTACTTTGCTTGGCGAGGAATCATAGGAGATGGTTTGGTATCGCTTTTTCCATCTAAGGAAAAGAAGTAATATCTCTTTTATTTAAACTAGCGCTAATGTTTAGCCTTTTACTACTAAATAAAATGATAGTGACTGAGTATTCATACTCTAACTTCTAATTTTCTATATAAAGTATTTTTTTAAAACCAACCTGCTAACAAGTAGCAAGTTGGTTTTAAATCGATTGTCATTAATTAGGATTATATTCTCTTAACGCCGCAATACGGTCATCAAGCGTGGGGTGTGAGCGGAATAAGTTGGCAATACTAAAGCCTTGAGTTTGCCCAGACGAGATTGCAAACGCTTTCATACTCTCAGGCATTTGATCTGGTCGCTGTGCAGAAGGACGCAACGCATCAAGCGCACTGATCATTTTTTCGCGACTGGCAAGTTTTGCGCCCATTTGATCCGCACGGAATTCACGTAAGCGTGAGAACCACATCACGATGGCAGACGCCAAAAACCCAAGCAAAATATCCATCACAATACTGGTGATAAAGTAACCGATACCTGGGCGATCACTGGTGTTTTTGAACACAGTACGGTCCACGAAACTACCGACAATACGTGCAAAGAACATTACAAACGCATTGACCACGCCTTGGATAAGGGCAAGGGTTACCATATCACCGTTAGCCACATGACCAATCTCATGCGCCAATACCGCTTCGACTTCATCTTGATTCATATTCTGTAGTAGACCAGACGATACTGCCACTAGCGCTTTATTTTTATTCCAGCCAGTCGCAAAGGCATTTGGCTGCGAGTTATTAAAAATACCAACCTCAGGCATACCGATATTTACGGCTCGTGCTTGTTTGGCTACGGTATCGACTAGCCATTGCTCAGTAGCGGTGCGTGGAGATTCTATCACCACCGTACCAGTGGATCTTTTAGCCATCCATTTTGATATAAATAGCGACACCATCGAGCCGACCATACCGTAGATACCACACATAACGGCAAGGCTAATGTAGTTAAGACCACCTGCGCTGTGCACGCCGCCAATCCCAAAAAACCTCGATAAAATACCAAACACAATGCTAAATACCACAATCACTGCTAAGTTGGTTAATAAAAATAATCCAATACGCATCATGATGCTAACTTCCTATTTACAATGTCGGTATGGCCTCGATAGACGGTTATCTAAGAGGTTTGTTTGTTATGATAGATTGTACTGTGATTTTAACTGTCATGTCAGAAAAAATAGCTTTTTATAAGTGGTGACAGAGATAGGGTGATTATTTTGGGGAATGCCGTACAATACATGGCTGGTCTTAGCAGGTTAGAAAAGTAGTAGATGAGGAGTAGTGATTTTTGACAGAATTAAAGACGGTTGGGCTATTTGCGCTTACTGCATTGGCTGAGATTGCAGGATGTTATCTGCCTTATCTGTGGCTGCGAGAAGGCAAGTCAATCTGGCTGCTGATACCTGGTACGCTGAGCTTAGTCGCGTTTGTTTGGCTGCTGTCATTACACCCAACTGCTGCGGGCAGGGTCTATGCTGCATATGGTGGCGTTTATATATGTATGGCGATTTTATGGTTGTGGACGGTCAATGGTATACGGCCAACTATGTGGGACATAGTGGGTTCAGTAGTTGCACTATTAGGAATGGCGATTATTATGTTTGCACCGCGCGGAGCTTAATTAAAGACAGTACTTAGCTAAAAGCCAATGACGAATCAAAAAATACCAATCAAACGGTTAGGTCAGATTGGCATATTGATGTATTGATTATTAATGTTTACCTAAAATACTACCATTGTCGTCTTTCTTAGCTTGTTTGGCAGCTTTCTTTTCTTTAGCAGTCAAAAGGGGCTTTTTCTTAACGTTCTTCTTACTATCTTGACCTTTGCTCATAATCGTTTCCTTTTTTACAGCACACTACTCTTGACGCCAAGTTAAGCGCATTCAAGACAGGGTGAATACAGCTAACATAGCTGCTTACTGAATAGAGTATAGGCTTAAGCTTTAGTAATAGATAGCGCTCGCACAATTCGTCTACGATTCAATTATCATTCAAATCCTCTATTGTTTTCGCTAAGTGTTCTTTATGCAGAATGACGAGCAACTCCAATAAGGTTAGTCCTAGTCTATCAATTGATTCGTTCAATCAATCATTGTATTAATAAGTGCTTACTTACGGATACATGGCGATTTGCTATAATGAGTCATAAACCGATTTATAAACGCGGCAAACTCTTATTTATTAACATTTAGCACCATAGTGCTTACTGTTTTGGTCAAATTATTATGCGTATTCGTAAACTGTTCAAATTTGAAAATGCTCACATCGTTCGTAACTGTAGTTCTGAGCGTTGTAAGCACTCGATTCATGGCCACAGCTATCAGATCGAGCTGATCCTTGAGGCCACTCGTTTAGACCATGGGCAAATGGTTTATGATTTTGGTCTGCTAAAATCTTCAATCAAAGACATTATAGATAGCTTTGATCATGCCATTTGTTTTTGGAACAAAGATGATCCTGAGTATGTTGCAGCGTGTAAGAAATTCAGCGCACGTTGGATTAGCTTGCCAGTTTCACCATCAGCAGAGCAGTTTTCACGAGTGATATTCTTTTGGGCACAAGAAATACTACGTCAGACACAAATGCAAAATGGTGAAGCGGATGTCAGCGTGTACTCAGTGATTGCCCACGAGACGGCGACAGGGTATGCGCAGTGTTTTGCTGATGATGTTGCAAACGATCAAATGGGTAAGCTGGTCTTAGAAGATTTTGAATTCAGTGAGCAGGTTCGTGCTGAGTGGACTGACTCTGAGCTGTATGCCAAGCTGATTCGCGGTGAAAGCTTTACCAATCCAACTGTGACCATGCAGGTACAGACAGAGCAGGTACAAACAGAGCAAGCACAGGCAGGTTCAGACTGATGCACACTGATGAATCTATAAAAGACGACACATACTCGCAAACATTGATACTGAACTCTGAGCAAGATACTCAATCATTGGCGCAGCAATTAGCTGATCTGCCATTGACAGGCAGTGTGTGGCTGGCAGGTGACTTGGGTGCAGGCAAAACCACGTTGACTCGTTATTGGCTGCAAGCGCTTGGTCATATAGGTGCAGTAAAAAGCCCAACGTATACCTTGGTTGAGCCTTACAGTATTCAGAAAAGTGATGGCTCGATTAAGCCAGTTTATCATGCAGATCTGTATCGTTTGCAAGATCCAGAAGAACTGTCTTTCATTGGGTTTGATGAATATCTGGATGAGCCAAATGCTCTGGTCATTATCGAATGGGCTAGCCGCGCTGATAGCTATCTTCCGCCGCCCACGTTATTCATCGATATGACTCAAAGTGTCAGTGATGATAACGACACTGAAACTCGCCAAGTGCAGTTGAGGTTGTCAAAGGCAGGTCAAGCGCAAGGTTTGGATTTATCACAACTTAGCATCTAAATGAATATCTAAATTATACCAATCGCTACTTTCCAAAAATATGACATCTATCAATGCCAGATAATTATCCTAATACCCGCATCAAAAAACTATCGCCGTTGCTGATCAATCAATTAGCAGCAGGTGAAGTGGTGACACGTCCAGCAGCAGTGGTCAAAGAGCTGCTGGAAAATGCCATCGATGCTGGCGCGACCAATATTGAAGTGCGCATCACTCAAGGCGGTATGGGCCTGATTGAGGTAGTAGATAATGGGGTGGGCATTCATCCTGATGATATGGTCATGGCCATCACTCGTCATGCGACCAGTAAGGTTGCTGACGTTGCTAATTTACATGGTATTACGACGTTGGGTTTTCGCGGTGAGGCGTTAGCGGCTATGGCTGCTGTCTCGCGTTTGACCTTAACCAGTAGTCATGATGAGAGTGGTATTGGCCGTCAATTACAGGTCGCTGGCGTATTAGATGACATACCGAAACTGTTGCCAGTTGTGCATAACCGCGGTACCACGATTGTCGTAAAAGATTTGTATTTCAATGTGCCTGCCCGCCGTGGCAACCTAAAATCTATTGCTACTGAATTCGGTCATATCGAAACCATCGTTCGAGAAGTCGCACTGGCGCGTGCCGATATTGCTTTGACACTTTACCATGACAATAAACAGCGGCTATCATTATCTGCAAGTGCTACGAGTATTAGTGGTAACAATGACAGTCGTTTGCCACTACCGCGGTTGGAACAAGCGACTGGTATGGCATTGACAGATAATGCATTAGCAATATCGATAGATTTGTCGAGTCTGATACAGTCGTCTGTAGAGTATGATAGTAGCAATGCTAATCAAGCAGCGATTAGTGGTTGGTTATGGCCATTGCATTATGAAAAATCTGACTTACCAAAGCTGATTTATGTAAATGGCAGACTAGTAAAGGAAGCGCTGATTAGCAATCAAATACGTCAACTGGCACAAGGTGCGCAGCTAGTAGGTATGGGGTATGCACTGTATTTTGATTTGCCAACCCAATGGTTAAATATCAATGTACATCCATCTAAACAACGTATCAAAATCAGTCCATTGAATAATATTATGGCGCACTTAGGTCATACAGTTCGTACGCAGTTGAAAACGATTAATGTAGCTAAGTTTGGGTCTGAGTCTGCATTTAAATCTGTACCGAAGCCAGAAACTGACAGCCAATACATATCTGAAGAATTATCAAACGAAGATGCTTCTGAAAGTCGTTTGTCTGAAATGCTCATCTCAAGTAGTCAGTCTAGCAATAACCCAAGGCAGCATAATAAAGTAGAATCTAATAAGCAGTCTTATCAGTCTACTGCAAACCAATCACTTTCATATAATCCTTCATTGCAAGAGTCAGCGCGATCTTATATCAATGAACGATCAGACCAAAGTAACAATAGTAACAACAGCACGTCACATTATTCTGATGGAGCAGCTACCTCTGCATCTTTACCAATTTGCTTAGATATCATTAACGATGTAGAAGCTGTTGACATGGACTTAAACACAGATGATAAAAAGCTACCTTGGTTATTATTTTATCACCAAGGGCAGTGTGCACTGATAAGTGCTAAAGACTGGCAGTTTAAAGTAAGCCAGTTGTTCGAATCACTTACCTCTAGTCAGCAAGTATTCAAAAAAGATAGATTGCCAAGCAGTGCTACTGAGATTAATCAGCAACTTATTAGTGTCAATACGCAAATGTCTGCGCAAGATTCAATAGTTTTTGCAAATGATCTTACTGAAATAATCATGAACAATGCTATTAAAGCGATAGACAGTCACCTCTTAGTAAAGCTAATGCTATCCTGAATATCTGAAAATAATTACAACATCTTAAAGCAATTAAACCAATCGATATCTGAGTTATACATATATTATGAAAGGCCACTTTATGCAACATTCGTCTGATAGCCTACCTCACAAGCTGGCGGATAATAGCGTGGTTTGTCTTATGGCACCAACTGCTAGCGGCAAGACATCACTGGCATACGAGCTATACGATACAGGTCGTTTTGAATTAATTTCTGTGGACTCAGCGCTGATATATCGTGACATGAACATTGGCACAGCCAAGCCAACAGCGATTGAGCTGGCGCGTTATCCACATCATTTGGTCGATATCATCGATCCTACGCAAAGCTATAGCGTGGCGGAGTTTGTCAGTGACGTTGCTCGTCTTATTGACGAATGTCACAGAAATGGCAAGATACCATTATTAGTAGGTGGCACCATGATGTATTACATGGCGCTACTCGATGGATTGTCTCCTGTGCCTGATAGCGATGACAGCGTACGGGCGCGCGTAGAGCAGTGGCGTCAAGAGGAAGGTATTAGCGCTCTATATGATTATTTGGGGAGTATAGACCCTATAAGTCATGAGCGCTTGAATGCTACTGATACTCAGCGTATCACGCGAGCAATTGAAGTCTATCTACAAACACATATTCCAATAAGTGACTGGCAGCGCAAGCCAAAGCAAGCATTGGCACATAATCCGAATCAGCAGTGGCACGCGCTATCGGTAATGCCAGATCGTCCATGGCTACATGATCGTATCGAACAACGTCTAGACATAATGTGGAATGAAGGGCTAGTGGCTGAAGTCATAGACTTACTAAAAAAGTATCCGCTCACGCCTAATATGCCTTCGATGCGCTGTGTGGGTTACAGGCAAGTACTAGAATACTTGGTGCATATTGATCATCCGATATTTAATGAGGCTCATCTAGATAAAGCTCAATTTTATGAAGCTTTTGGAAAGCATACAGCTGTCAACGGAGAAAAAGAAATCTCAGATAATGTTGCTCATTCAGCTGCTCAACCAAACATGGCTAACCAAGAGACCGAGGCGCTTGCTTGTCAGGAAATGCAAAATAAGGCATTATATGCTACAAGACAGCTAGCAAAACGTCAGTACACGTGGCTGAGAAAGGTAATGCAACTGCCCAGTGCATCATCGAATGGGACAGTAGAGTTTGAGAGCGGGGCTGATGCTAGCAGTCGTATGATATTACAAACGTTTGAAACCATGGTCGAAGCACGGGAGTACTTGTCTTAAAGTGCGATGATAGCTAACACAATTAGTTTCAAAAATTGACATAGATAGCTGTTATAATTTGGCTCAGTGCGTTGAGCATTGTTATGATGTCTTTTTTATGAACTTTTGTAGACAGAAATTATTAACGAAACAACCAGTTACTTAATTATTTACAATAATAACGTATTCGCGATAAAGTGGAATCACTTAAGAGCAACGAATATTTATTTAGATACGTTTTATAAAGAAAACACCTTATTGTATCTACCTTTTAGCCATTATAATTAAATTAACACTTAAAATAATTGGCACTCAAAACATAACTATATAATATTTAGGAGAGATTTCATGTCAAAAGGACAAACTTTACAAGATCCGTTCTTGAACTCGCTGCGCAAAGATCGCATTCCTGTCTCTATTTTTTTGGTAAATGGTATTAAATTACAAGGCCAAATTGAATCATTTGATCAATATGTTGTTCTCCTAAAAAACACAGTGAGCCAAATGGTATATAAACATGCCATCTCAACAGTCGTGCCAGCGCGTAACCCGCGTAGTAGTACGACGACAGGTACAAGTGCTCAGCCTCAGAGCGCAGCACCGACTGGATATCAAGGCGGTGGTTTTGAACGTGGTAGTAACCCTGCTGCTGGCGGCTTTGAAGAGCGCGGATTCGCATCGAGTCGCAGTGGATTCAATCGTGGTGGTTTTAGCCAAGGTCAGGATCGTGGTTTTGAACGCGGTAGCTTTGGACAAGGTCAAGAGCGCGGCTTCGAGCGTGGTGGCTTCGGTCAAGATCGTGGCTTTGATGCCACGGTAGATAACACCGGCTTTGAAGATAAGCCAAACGACGGTTCTAATGATAGCAATAGCTAACGTATTGAATTAATCGAGCGTGTTGTCTGAAAAAACATTAAGACATGATTTATTCGTTTAAAACCTGCTAATAATAGTGGGTTTTTTTTGTATAGATAGCAGCAAGCTCTTTTATTCCGTATGCAGCACTATATTAGTGTAGATTTTGTAGACTATTACTAATATGAAACATAGTGTAGTAAAATAGCGTATTGATTCATTATAAAAATAGAGCGGATTCATGAGTGATACCAAAAACAACTTAACCCATGAGCAATTTATTACCACTGCTATCGAGGCCATTAACACAGAGATATCTGCGTTAGCACTACTAACAGAGCAGATTGACGACAGATTTGCCCAAGCATGTGACATCATCCTGACTTGTAAGGGTCGAGTGGTAGTTACAGGCATGGGTAAGTCAGGGCTGATTGGACGCAAGATTGCAGCGACCTTTGCCTCAACTGGTACGCCTGCTTTTTTTATGCATCCTGGTGAAGCGGGGCATGGTGATTTGGGGATGCTTGTGAAAGGTGATGTGCTGCTTGCTATTTCAAACTCAGGTGAGTCAGATGAAATCAAGATGCTACTGCCAGTTGTTAAACATCTAAATATCCCTCTTATCAGTATCAGTCGTGATAAGCGCGGTATGCTACCACGAGCAGCTGACATTGTATTAACGCTTGGTCAGTCGCAGGAGGCTTGTCCACTTAATCTAGCGCCTACCTCCAGTACGACGGCTACTTTAGCGCTCGGAGATGCGTTAGCGGTTGCTTTAGTACATGCACGTAATTTTACTTCTGAAGATTTTGCATTATCGCATCCTGCTGGTGCCTTGGGTCGTCAGCTATTGACGCGTGTCGAAGATTTGATGCATACCAATTCAGAAGACTTGCCTTTGATTCATCAGCAGGCCCCATTGCAACAAGCTTTGTTTACCATGTCTGCCGGACGATTGGGCATGACCGTAGTGACTGATGATAACAATAAGGTCGTCGGTGTGTTCACAGATGGTGACTTACGCCGAGGGTTAGAAAAAGGCATCGATCTACAAACGCCAATGCATGAAGTGATGGTCAGCAATCCACGCCATATTAGTAAAACGATGCGTGCGTCAGATGCGCTAAGTGTTATGAATGAAAGTGGTATTAGCCAGTTATTGATCATTGATAATGAAGATCGTTTAGAAGCTATTATTACCGTGCATGATTTGCTACAAGCTGGGGTCAAATAAGGTTTGTGAGTTGCCGTTGAAATAGTTAAGCTATATAGAATAACGCTTCGAAAATAAATATTAAAAAGAGACAAATAATGCAGGACTTGATACAGAAAGCCGGACAAGTAAAACTATTGGTCATGGATGTCGATGGTATTTTATCCAATGGTCAAATCATCTATGATGCCAATGGTGTTGAGATCAAAGCGTTCTCAGTACATGATGGTGTGGGTGTTAAGTCTTTAGCCCGTTACGGTATTTTGACAGCCATTATTACCGGTCGTAGTAGTGCAATGGTGAATAAGCGCGCAGCAGAAATGGGCGTCAACCATGTGGTTCAAGGCCGTGATGATAAATTAATCGCATTAAACGAGCTGCTATCGTCTTTAGATCCTGCCCTGAATATCACTGCTGCCGACTGTGCCTATATGGGCGATGATTTACCGGATATCAAAGCAATGCAAACAGTAGGATTCGCGGCAACCGTACCTAACGCGCATGCTGAAGTTATCAAGCGCAGTGACATGGTAACGACTCGTGCTGGCGGTACTGGTGCAGTGCGCGAGATATGTGACCTTATTTTAAAAGGTCATGGACATTATCAAGACTTTATCGCGCATTACACGCTTGATGAGGCGCAAACTCAGGATAACCAGTCGTGAATACACGTGTCTTAATTGTATTAGCCTTAATTATTGCCGGTATCGCGGGTTGGTTTTTTCAGCAGCAAGGCGACGTAACGCCGCCAGTCAATATTGAAACGACAGATGTCGATTATGAAGCCACCGATATCAAAGCCGTTCAGACGAATGAGCAAGGCGAAACCGAATACGAGCTTACCGCTGAGTCTTTGACGCATAATCCTGAGACCAATCAGGATGAAATGTCAGGTATTACCATGAATTGGGAACCATCTGCAGAGCAACGTTATCGTATTCAAGCGGGCAGTGCAGCCATCAGTCAACAGACAGGGGAGCTTAGTTTATCAGGTGGATTTACACTGGTGAGCGAAGGTAATAAGAGTACTCCTGATATCGAACCGATAAAAGTGACTGGTAGTACGCTAAAAGGTAATACGAAGTCAGGCAAAGTATACAGTGACGCGCCTGTGAAAATCGAACAAGGCATGAATCGATTTGAAGCCTCTAGTATGACTGCCAATCTTGAGACAGGTGAGTATGAATTTGGTCAAGTGGCTGTTGCCTTTTCTCCATCTGAACGCCAAGATAAAGCATTATTTTAGTCAAAGTCTTTCTATTTACCGTATCAAAAAATAGCAGCTAGCATAAAGTTTGCAAATCCTACCACCTATTATGAAATGAGTTATTTATATGAAACTTAAATTTTTGCCTACTTTACGCGCATCATCACTCTGCTTGCACAAATTGCGCGCACTGCCAATGGTGATGTTATTGGCGCTACCGCTATATAGTCATGCATTGCCATCAGATTCTAATCAGCAGATCAAATTGCTAGCAGATAAGGCCACTTATAGTGAGCGTACCGGCGTGACCAGTTATGCAGGTAATGTCATTATTACTCAAGGTACGTTTAAGATGACGGCCGACAACATCACGGTCAATCTATCTCAGCAGCGTAGCATTAACTCAGCGGTAGCAACTGGCCGTCCAGCGACTATGCAGCAAGTAGTCACGCAAGAAAAGGGCTTGGCAAAAGGGCAGGCTAATAAAATTGACTACAACGCAGTGTCTGGGATTATTACGCTAACTGGCAATGCAAAGCTGGTTCAGAATGGTGCAAGCTTCGCTGGTAACGTCATTCGTTATAGCCTAAAAGCAGGTGATGTTGAAGCGACTGCTGGCGGCAATCAGCGCGTTGAACTGGTATTCCCGCCTAACAATGGTACAAACCAAAGTGGCGTACGTTAATCCAAATAAACAGGCTATGAGTAAATAAGTCTGCCTTTAGCAATGCTTAAATTTTGTGAAAGTAAGAGTAAGTTATGAGCGATGATAAAAATCTAGACCTATCGGCATCAAATACCAATACGGCGCCTGTCGCTCGATTGACTATGCAAAATTTAGGCAAGCGCTATGGAAAGCGTTGGGTAGTCAAAGACGTTTCATTTTCTGTCGAACAGGGTCAAGTCGTCGGACTGTTGGGGCCTAACGGTGCTGGTAAAACGACAAGCTTTTATATGGTGGTGGGACTGGTCAATATGGATAAGGGCCGCGTTACGCTAGGTAAAATGGATTTATCTAAATACGCAATGCACGAGCGTGCGCGTGCGGGTATCGGTTATCTACCGCAAGAGGCGTCAATCTTTCGTAAATTGTCTATCGAAGATAATATCTTAGCTATCCTACAGACTCGTACAGAATTAAGTAAAGCTGAACAACAGCAAGAACTTGAAAAGTTGATTGGCGAGTTCCATTTAGAACATGTGCGCAAGTCTCAGGGTATGAGCGTGTCAGGCGGTGAGCGTCGTCGCTGTGAGATTGCGCGAGCATTGGCCGCTGATCCTAAGTTTATCTTATTGGATGAGCCTTTTGCAGGGGTAGATCCTATCTCTGTCGGTGATATTAAAGACGTTATTTTGACGTTAAAAAATCGTGGCATTGGCGTTTTAATCACCGATCATAATGTTCGAGATACACTGGCTATTTGTGAAAAGGCTTATATTGTATCAGAAGGCGCTATCATTGCAGAAGGCACTTCGGCTGAAGTGTTAGAAAATGATTTAGTAAAATCTGTTTATCTAGGTAAAGACTTTCAAGTATAAGTGAGAGCGTTAAATTCCTTATCTCATACTCTATTTTATATAGTGCGCTCAAAACAAAAAGGTGCCGTTAAAGTAGCATTATCTGGTATGGATTTTCCTTACTTCCTATTCATTTTGTTTTCCAAATGCTGTGTAAAATTTATACCAACAGTTTTGTATTTTCTGATTAACTAATAGAGCTGGCTACAACTATTTTATATAGAGCTTATAAGCCAGTTACTACTTATATCTACAATTAACATCATCCTCTTTCAAGTACAGCTTGCAAAACTAATAGCTGACTTATCATAACAAATATTTTTAAATCAGCGCTTATAAAGCGTGACAATACTTTCTTCATTATTCTCGATTGATCCTCTGAATAAGGCTTATAAGCTATGGCAAAAAATAAAAGCAGCTATGTCTGTCAGCATTGCGGTGCGCATTTTGGTAAATGGGCTGGGCAGTGTACGGATTGCGGGGAATGGAACAGTTTAGTCGAAGCTCCAAATATCAGCATGCCTCATCACAATAAGAGCACCGCGAAGCCTAATAACGCACGAGCTGCTACTCGTGGTACCAGTGCGCCAGCTGGTAACTACTCTGGTACTCACAGTGCTGTCATGCCGCTTAATGCAGTAAGTGTGACGCTCGACACACGCCTACCAACTGGTATCAGTGAGTTCGATCGCGTACTGGGTGGTGGGTTAGTGGCGGGTTCCGTAGTGTTAATCGGCGGTGATCCAGGTATTGGTAAATCAACGATCTTGCTGCAAACGGCGACCAATATGGCACGGGCGGATTCACTAGCAGGTAGTGCACTATATGTGACGGGTGAAGAATCACTTGCGCAGGTAGCCATGCGAGCCAAACGTTTAGACTTGCCTGCTGATAGACTGCGTGTACTGGCCGAAACTAACGTAGAAACTATCTGCGCTGCATTAACGCAAGAGCAGCCAGCCATCGCTATTATCGATTCTATTCAGACTATTTATACGGATGCTATCAACTCTGCACCAGGTGGTGTCAGTCAGATTAGGGAGTCTGCAGCGATTTTGACGCGCTATGCTAAGCAAACAGGTACAGCGCTATTTTTAGTAGGGCATGTAACCAAAGAAGGCACGCTAGCAGGTCCGCGAGTATTAGAGCATATGGTTGATACCGTACTTTATTTTGAAGGCCAGTCTGACTCGCGTTTTCGTATGATTCGTGCGGTCAAGAATCGCTTTGGTGCGGTTAATGAGTTGGGTATCTTTGGTATGACTGATATGGGGCTCAAAGAAGTCGCCAATCCATCAGCGATATTTTTAAGTCGTTATGACAAACCTGTTGCTGGATCTGTGGTGATGGTCAGTCGTGAAGGTACAAGGCCATTGTTAGTAGAAGTGCAGGCTTTGGTAGATGATTCACAAGGCTCGCCTAGAAGGATGGCGCTGGGTCTAGATTTCCAACGTTTATCCATGTTACTAGCAGTGATGCATCGCCATGGCGGAATACATACCAGTGGACAAGATGTCTATGTCAACGTCGTTGGTGGCGTTAAAGTCATAGAAACGGGATCTGATTTAGCCGTACTGTTGGCCTGTGCTTCAAGTATTAAAGAGAGAGCGTTACCATCTTCATTAGCCGTATTCGGAGAAGTCGGTCTATCAGGTGAGATACGCCCAGTACCTAATGGACAAGAACGCCTAAAGGAAGCGATGAAACATGGGTTTAAGCATGCCATCATTCCAAAGGCCAATGCACCTGCTAAGGATGCGCCTCAGTTTAAAGGTATCAATGTGATTGCTGTTGAGCGTCTGGATGATGCTATCGAAAGCGCCTTTGAGTTATAAGTTATATAGAATTAGTAGTACTTTGTTTTGAGTAGTTTAGTCGCTACTGTTAGTTTGGAACGATAAATATAGACCATAAAAAAAGCCTAACTAATGATGAGTTAGGCTTTTTTTGCTATATAGGCTAGCAATATTATTGGTCTTTAAAACTGATACCTAAAGTTAAGGTCCTGCAACGCGCTCAATAGCAACGTTACCCACGCCTTTACTCGTAATACCGAGTTTTTTGGCGGCACCATAAGATAAGTCTAATACACGGTTACCATGAAATGGGCCACGATCGTTCACTTTTACCACGACACTTTTACCATTGGTCTTGTTAGTGACTTTGACATAGCAGTTCAATGGTAATGAGCGATGCGCTGCAGTTAAACCGTTCATGTCAAAAGTTTCGCCACTGGCAGTCTTGCGACCATGAAACTTACGACCATACCAAGACGCAAGACCAGTCTGCTTGAACTTACTGACAGAGTTGGAAGCAACAGCTGTTAAGCGCTCTAATACATCTTCATCATTGGTAACTTGTGTCGTATCATTGGCTAACAATGAGCTGCTAAGTGCCAATGAAGTCGGCTGACGGGCTGACTTTACCAAACTTGATGCACCATCATGCTGACGGCTTAGTTCACCAAGTACACGGTCAATGTGGGAGGCGTTATCTTGCGAAATCATAGCAAGTGTGGTCTTTGCTTCTACAGCATTTGCATTGGTAGCGACTGCAGAGCCAGCAAATAACATTGCTGACATTGTAAGTAAACCAGATAAACGCTTGTTCATAAATACCTCTATAACTTATACATCAAAACCTAACTCTAAATATTTTAGATTGAGCATGGCATTAATCTATTATTTTCATATTGATTAATGAGCGGCTCTTATAGATATTAATATATGGTAATTTTTCATTTCATTATCATCAGTATTCAGTACATCTAATAGATAGAGTGACTGACGATACGCTCAAATGATAGTTAGCGATAAGCATTGAATACAAAGTCCAAAATCAGGACTGAGTGACAATGTCACTATATGTCGTATTTACATGATGTGCGATCTACAAACTTCTTTAGAATGCTACGTTAATAAAAGGTTCAGAGGACATCGCGTATCGCTTTGTTATCAAACCGTTAATTAAGTAGTGTATTTGAAAGTCTGGAATCTACAAGATGCTAACTATACGGCTACGCTACAACCTAAATATATTTAAATGCAAAGTTTATTAGTAGCTATGTACGGGTTATGTATCAGAGTACAGTAAAACGAGGTTAACGCAATTTTTTGTAAAAAACAAGGAATAAAATCTTTCTGAACTTATAGGTGGTTAACTAATATCGGAAATTACGTCAATTTTCTAGTAAAAATAATGGGCGCTAAAACGAACAATTATTTCAGATTTGTAACTATTATTATCTATACGAACATAAATTATATGAAGATCATTAAAATAAAAAAGCCATAGCGCTAAGAATAAAACTCTTCTTCGCATTATGGCTCATTGTCTTTTATCAAATCATTAGTAGTACAAAGCAATTTATCTTAATGGTACTACCATGATTATTACAACGACTTACTCGAAAGACGAATTATACAGAAAGTATCCTATCCCAGTTAGCCAGATTTATGTGTATGGATAGACATGAGTAAGCCAAATCCTGCCATCAGAGTCACGATAGCCGTACCACCATAACTAATGAATGGTAGTGGAACACCTACGACAGGCAAAATACCGCCAACCATGCCGACATTGACGAATATATAAACAAAGAAAGACATGGCGATAGCACCAGCTAACAATCTACTATAAACATCAGGATGAGTGAAAGCAATATATAAGGCACGTGATAAAAGGCAGAAATAAATGAACATCAGTAGCATGACACCGAGCAAACCAAACTCTTCGGAGAAGGCGGCAATAATAAAATCAGTATGGCCTTCTGGCAGAAAATGTAGGTGTGATTGCGTGCCTTCCAGATAGCCTTTTCCAGTGAGGCCACCAGAACCAATGGCTGTCTTCGATTGAATAATGTTCCATCCAGCACCTTGCACATCTGCTTCAGGATTAAGGAGTGTCAATACTCGCGTACGCTGATAGTCGTGGAGTAAAAAATTCCAAGCAAATGCTATAAACGGTACAGCCAAAATTACAGCAGCAGAAATCAATCGCCACGAGAGGCCCGCTAAGAAAAGCACAAATATGCCGCTAGCAGCGACCAGTAACGACGTACCAAGATCAGGCTCTTTAGCAATTAATAGCACCGGTACAATGATCAATGCCAAAGTAATAGCAATGCTAGACGCTGACGGTGGCAAATCACGCTTAGACAAAAACCAAGCACACATCATTGGCATGCCCAGCTTCATAAACTCTGAAGGCTGCACACTACCGAACCCCGGCAAATTGATCCAGCGCTGAGCACCCATACGTACTTCACCGATAATATCTACCAATACCAATAATATAAGTCCTAAGACATAAAATATGGGCGTAAAAGTACGATAGAGACTGGGCGGTATCTGCGCCATGGTAAACATTACCGCGAATGCCACTCCATAACTGACCATTTGGCGAATAACCATACCAATATCTTGGCTGGCGGCGCTGTATAGAATCGTCAGACCAATACAACAAACCGTCAATAACAGTAAAGTTAACCATGGGTCGATATGAATACGTTGCCATAGCGTCGGTGCATGACCTTGACCCAAATGATGGCTCTGACGTGAAAAACGATATTGCGGGTTAGAAGACATAGGCAGAATTTGGCTAACAATTGGTGTAGGAGGGAAGTACTAACTAAATTATCTCATTGTAAATAATGATGAGAAGCGTACTTAAAAGTACCGACTTTAATAAAAGTATGCGAGCACGCGATGGCTATATAATTCACAAATAATAATAAAGTCACTCAATTATAAAAGTTGTAAGGATAAGTGTTAATTATCAATATTGGACTTCAAATTAGAAGCGATAGTTTAGCCTGCTTGTTGAAAATTTGATAGTATCGATAAAACGTTTTTAGCGGTAGTTTATTGCAATGATAAAATCAAAAATCCATGCGTATAGGCAAATTTGCCAACCTATTATCACCCTTATCCTATGTGCTGGCAGTGTCAGTGCTCATGCCGTTATCATCAGTGATGATAGTGAACGCCGTATTCAAATACGTCAAAGTAGCAGTACAAGCAATAACAGTAATGCGTATATAACGCCCTCTACTAACAGCTCAAATCAGCGTCCTGGTGTTACCATGTTGAGTGGTGCGAACGCATCAAATAGCGACAGTATGCAAAACTTGATTGTACAAAAACAGCGTGATTTCGAGATTGATGCTAGGTTGTCCATTGAAGAAAACAAACGTGTGAATGTAGTGAGACGCGGTACTACTTATAGTACAGCAAACAACACCTATAATGGTGCTTATAACGATTCTATGAATATGGACTTTAATGCATGGTTAAATAGCAATAGTTATCGTGCCAGACAAATAGCAGAGTATGAGCGTTATCTTAGCGCACGAGTCGGATCACAGAATGTACCGCCATTGTCTCAACTGCTGACGACTGCCCGTAGTTGGAGTAAATGCGGGTATGAGCCTTATCAACTGCCACCTCAAGAACTATGGTCTAACATTGTACCAACATTACGCCTTTATAGTGAGTTGAAAAACCAAGGTATTTTACCACTTAGTAGTGAGATACGTTCGGTATATCGTAACCCAGGTTTGAATGATTGTGCAGGCGGGGCAGACGGTAGTAAGCATATGAATGCAAGTGCTATGGATATCTGGGTACCTGAGTACGAAGACAATTTATGGCGCTTGAGTACCATGCATGATGGCTTATGCCAGTTTTGGCAGTATCAAGGACAGCCTTATAACTTTGGTTTAGGATTATATGCGACGGGAGCTATTCATTTAGATACGGATGGTTATCGTAAGTGGGGGTTCAATCACGCTAGTAGTTCCTCTTCTTGCCGCTATTAATTGACTTATTAAGAATCGAGAATTCAAATGAATATAAAGTTAGCCGAGATAACGCTAGATGTATATTCATTTTTATATATACTATTCCAGTGTTTACTAAAAATAATAATTTTGTAATTATTTGGTAGGATTCATAGGTCAGACGCATGAGTTCATTAAAAATTTGTTTGGTCTTTAAAAACTATGCTTTAATAATATGTGTTATCAATCGCCTTTATATTTTCATGGCTTATAAAGAAAACCACCAAATTTACTTTAAGCGAAAACTATGAAAAATCAGCGCTCGACAATGAAAAACTATCATAAATTAAATAACGAGAAGCAAAGTTTTTTGCACTCGAACTATAAGTATGGCGCTTTGTTTACTTCTGCACTTATGTCGGTATTATTGATTAATGCGTGTAGTACAGAGATGTCCTCTGAAAACAATATGATAGTGACGGATAAAGCTGATAGACATATACAAAGCTCTAAAGAGATAGAAGATAGTATCAAGAACTCTTATGCTCGTTTGGCATCTAAGCGCTCTGATGTCTGTCCAAAATTAATTCAAGAAGAAACAGGTAATCAGGTTATCGAACGTATATCAGAGGTCATGGTAAATGACTACTGTGATTATTTCTTATATCCGCGAGAGGGTCAGCGCCTCAATGTTAAAGTAGATAACCGTCAAATAGAAGCGCTATTAATTGTGCCGACGCTACATAACTTTGCCAATGGTAATTATAAAGTGACGTCTTATGATAAGCATGTTATCCGTTTGAGCTATAACGGGGCTACCCATAAGCCTGAGCATTTTGTCTATGATGTTACGCTAAAAATTTCTGATGCCAAGTATTCTTAATACTAAGCATTCCTAATATTTCACTTCTTATTTAAAGATTATAGCCGTTCAAATATTAATGGACATATTATGAGTAGTATTTTTTACCATTTATAATACGTCCATTGGATTGATAACGCTTATTTCTAATATTGCTTCCTAGCGATTTATTTCTTACTGGTTTTTTCTACCACTTTCTTTTCTTTCCAAGGATCTTCTTGCCCAACCGTAACTATTAAAAAGTTATCAGGCTTTAGCGTATCTCGCATGGTTTGATTGACCTCTGAAAGTGTGACTTGATCAATGCGATTGGTATAGTCAGCTAAGTAATTATTCGGTAATTGGTAAAAATTCATCATTCCAAGTGAGCTATTGATACCTACATTGCTCGCAAATCCCATCGGGAAGCTATTTTTCAGATTATCTGTAGTTAAGCGCATCTCCTCAGTGGTGATACCCTTGTCCAGCGTTTCGTTGATAACCGCTAAGCTTGCATCAATGGCCGCACGCGCCTTATCATTACGTGTCGAAAAACCAATCTGGTAGGGACCTCGAGAGAGCATTGGGTTCATCGATCCTGAGATTCCATAAGTATAGCCAAGGTTTTGTCTCACCTCAGTCATTAGCCGCGCATTAAAGTCACTTCCTGCCATGACTTCATTTCCAACAGCAAAGTTGGTTTGCTGCTGCTGTGCTATTGGGTCGGTTGCTCGTTTGCTACCTAGCTGTCCCATGAGTACAGTGGTTTGAGTGCTTGGGAATGGAATATGAACATGCTGCGCTTTAGTCAGCGGTTTTGGCTCAGGTAAATCAGTGGCAGCTTGGCCAGCAGGTAATTTAGCAGTGATGTCTTCTGCCAGTTTTTTGGCTTGTTTTAATGTCAGGTTGCCGGTCATAGCAACAGATGCGTTTGCTGCTACCAGATATTTGTTTTTAAAGTCTATCAGTTGTTGCTTCTCAATCGTAGGAACGCTTTCTAGCGTGCCGACTGATGGATGCGCGTAAGGGTGAATACCATATAGAGCCTCGTTGAAAGCGATACTTGCTAAGCTATTAGGATCTTGTTTTTGTTGCTGCAGGCCTACCAACAGTCTTGCTTTATTGCGAGCTAGAACTTGCTCGTCAAACGTAGGCTCACTTACCATCTGTGTCATTAAGTCAATGGCTGGCAGAAGATGCTTGTCATCAGATAGGCTACGCAGTGAAACAATAAACATATCTTTATATGCGCTACTGCTTAGATTGATGCCCAACGTTTCCACTGCACGTGTAAATGCGTTCTCATCTAGACTTTTGGAGCCCTGTTCGAGCATCGTCGCTGTCATATTAGCAATACCAAAACCTTCTTTTTTGATACTACCATCACGCGCGCTACCAGCATTAAAACGCAAATCAACATCGACAATTGGCAAGGTGGTCGTTTGTACAAACATAACAGGTACGCCAGACTTGGTCTTAAACTGTTGAATGGTCGGTACGGTGACTTTTAAAGGTTTGTCATCGGCTAAGCTGGTCAGTTTAGATAGAGCAGCAATTGGCGCACTTGCATCGACTGCAGCAGGTGAGCGGTAATCTTCAGAAGCTGTTGTATCAGCTTGAGCAGTAGTAGCCAAGATGCTAAAAGCAAAAATTACGCTAGCACTGAGATAAGATCCCTTTTTAGATGCGATAGTGCTTCTTATAGAGGCTGAAGCAGTTTTAAAAGATTTTGGTTTTGCTTTAGAGTCGTATTTATTCTGAATCATGAGTTTCTTCTTATTAAGAATACGGTGCTATGGCCATTTTTATGAGACGTTTGATAATAGGCAGCGACTATTTCGCTGGGGTTTTACTGTCTTTAGGTGGCACGACATGCATCACCGTCAAGTTGTCTTTGACCAAATATTTTTTGCTGGCAGCCTGAATGTCGGCCACACTGATACCGTCGAGCTTAGCTGGTAACTTAGCAAGCAGTCTGTCATCTAGACCGATAGATTGTAACGAGCCAATCATACGTGCCTGTCCTTCCATGCTGTCTTGCGCATAAATCAAACCAGTAACCGTATTAGTCTTGGCACGACTGATTTCGTCATCGGCAATCGGATCGGTTTTTAACTTTTCTATTTCTGAGGTTATGGCTTGTTGTGCTTGCTCTAAGCTGACGCCTTCACGAGGTGTTGCTTGTATTAAAAACAGCCCATCTCCGCGATCTAACAAGTCGTAAGAAGTACCAACCGTGGTAAGCAGACCTTGCTCACGTATCAGTCGACTCTCTAAGCGTGCAGATAAGCCGCCATCGAGCACATCTTGCGCAAGTGACAGGGCATAAGCTTGTTTTTCATTGTTGGTGCCTGCCGTTGCAAGGCTTGGCACGTTGTAACCCATCAGTAGAACGGGTACTTGTACGGCTTGCTCAGAGTCTACCTTTTGATAACCACGGAAGCCTTTTTGAGTCACAGAAGTACGTTTGGGTAGGTTGCTTTTTTCTAAATCACCAAAGTAACGTTTGACTTGAGTAAGTACTTCTTGTGGTTGCACGTCGCCGACGATGACTAACGTTGCATTATTTGGTGCATACCATGTCTTATACCAGTCTTTTAAATCTGAAAGTTTGATCGATTCTAGCTCGCTCATAGGTCCAATGACAGATTCGCCTTTTGGGCTGTCAGGTAAGGCCAGCAGACGAAATGACTCATACGCTTTGGCAAGGGGATTGTCATCAGTACGTTGGCGACGCTCTTCCATGACCACTTGATGCTCTTTGGCAAATTCTTTGTCATCGAATATAAGGTTTTTCATGCGATCTGCTTCAAGCTCTAACGCTAATGGCATACGATTGGCAGGGAACAGCTCGTAGTATCCAGTATAGTCATAGCTGGTAAAGGCATTGTTGACGCCGCCAAACTTAGCAATTAGCCGCTCATAATCATCACTAGAGACATTGGTCGTGCCCTTAAACATCATGTGCTCAAGCAAGTGAGAGATACCACCTTTATCAAGAGGCTCATCTGCCGAGCCCACTCGGTACCAGATTTGTGTCATAGCGACTGGGGCACGGTGGTCTTCTTTTATAACGACTTTTAGACCGTTTTCTAACTGATATTCATGTCGACCTGACATGTCCATTGTCAACTCAGACGGCTGTGTGTCTTTGCTCGTTTTATTTTCATCTGACATATTTTGAGCCGAGCTATCGGTTGCGATTGAGCTTGTCGCGGTTGCAGAGTTAGTAGGTATCGTATTGGTTTGACATGCAGCAAGTGACGCTGCTACTACTAAGGCACAAGCCATGCGTAATGGCGCAGCTGCTAGAGGTAAAGACAATGACATGGTATGGTCTACTTATATAAAATAATAACTGAAGAATTAAATGCTAATCATAGTAATAAATGGCATTACAAAGAGGTCTGAGCACCAACCATAACACTAGCAGTCGGTCTAAACTCTTGCGTAGTGGTGCAACCTGTCACTAATATAGTCGTCGTTAATAAAACCGCCACACTGATGCTGCTGATTTTTTTGTAGTGCTTAGAGAATAATGACATAACGGATTCCTAATAAGTATTTATCGAATAAGTCTTGGTAGAGTAGGCGAAGTCTGACAAGTAACAGGTCAGAATTTTGTGTCCAAACCTTAAGCAAAACTTTCTCAAATCATCGAGTGATTTTTTAAACAGATAAATTTTGACGATAGTCTAATAGGGTAAGGGCTGAGCATGACTTGAATTATGCTAAAATAGGTCAAAATTAGATGTCATGTCGCTCGTAGCCAGATGACAATATGTAAATCCATTAACAATAAACAAATAATTGATCGTGATAACTTTTAGGGCAAATTTATGAACAACCCAAACAATAGCAACCGCGTAGTCATTAACCTTGATGCTGGTCTTGACGACTTAGATGACGATGATATTACCTTACCCAGTCTACCAGTGCAATCTGTGCCCATTATTGATGAAACAGAGAGTATTGCTCCACAGAAGGACAGTACGGTAAACCAGGACGTCTCTAGCAATGATGCTGCAGAAAATATTGCTTTGGCGACGCCAATTGTCATGACAGAAGAGCATAATGTCCCTAAAGGTAATTCTGAAAGCTTTTCAAGCGCTACAGAGACAGGCGCTACAGGTCAATCAAATGCTGCGTCAACTATTCCCGCTATGCCGCTGCAAGAACAGTTAGGTGATACGCCAAGCGTAAACCCAGTGGCTAACAGCGACGTACAGGCAGATACTGCAAAAGAGCCTGCTACAGAGTCACAAGAGACTGAAGAAAATAAGAAGAAAGGCAGCTGGTTCAACCGTATGAAAACGGGCCTCAGTAAGTCACGCAAAAACTTAGCCGAAGGCATGGTCAGTATCTTAATCGGTGGTAAAGAGATTGATGACGAGCTATTAGAAGAAGTTGAAGATCAGCTATTGGTAGCCGATATTGGCGTCAACGCGACGAACCGTATCATCAAGAGCCTCACCGAGCAGACAGATCGTGGTGACTTGATCTATGCACACTCTCTATATAAAGCATTGCAAAGTGAGTTGGTTGATATCCTTACACCAAAAGTTGAGCCATTGGTGATTGATACTAGCAAAAAGCCGTTTGTTATATTGGTAGTAGGTGTCAATGGCGTAGGGAAAACTACAACGATTGGTAAGCTTGCCAAGCGCCTACAAGGTGAAGGCAAATCAGTCATGCTGGCAGCGGGTGATACGTTCCGTGCGGCAGCTACTGAGCAGCTACAGATTTGGGGCGAGCGCAATCATATTCCAGTGGTAGCCCAAGGTCATGGTTCTGACAGCGCTTCTGTCATTTTTGATGCGATGCAGTCAGCCAAAGCAAAAAATATTGATGTACTCATTGCCGATACTGCGGGACGTCTGCAAAACAAGACACATTTGATGGCAGAGTTGGAGAAAGTCGTACGTGTCATGCGTAAAGCGGATCCAAGTGCCCCGCATGAAGGTATGATTGTGCTGGATGCTGGCACGGGTCAAAATGCTATCAACCAAGTCGAACTGTTTAATAAAGTTGTGCCACTGACAGGTATTACTATTACTAAGCTAGACGGTACTGCTAAAGGTGGTGTGGTATTTAATATTGCCGAAACGACAGATGTGCCTATCCGCTATATCGGTGTGGGTGAGTCGATTGATGACTTGCGTTCTTTTAGTCCGAAGCAATTTGTCGCCGCTTTGTTCGAGACCGACGATAAAGAATAAGAGAGCCAGTTTTAATTGGTAAATCATTTTTAAAAGAATAGGGAAGTAGACGCTATGATAGTTACCACAACCGCCTTTGGGTCACATCGATTAACACTGATTGCTCGTGTCAATGGGCATGGTCAGCCTAAGCTCGTTGAAGCCAACTGGCTGCTGGCAGGTAACTCATGGCATAGCTCAAAATCTGTACCCAAACTTAAAAAGTACTATGGCCTGACAGACGAAGACTTTACTTTTATAGATAAAAATAGCCTAAGCATGAATGAGCCTGCTCAAGCATTATTAATAGAAACGATTTTCCAACTCAAAGATTATGCTGATGGTAAACGTAAGATATTAGATTTGCCTTTAGACTTCTCTATGGGTACTGAGTTTCAGCAAAGAGTATGGCAGGCACTACAAGGTATTGAGTATGGCGAAACCATCAGCTATGCCACGCTCGCGCAGCGTGTCAATAGTCCAAAGGGATTCCGTGCGGTTGCGCAGGCCAATGGCAAAAATCCTTTTAGCATTATCGTGCCTTGTCATCGAGTGATTGCGAGCGACGGCAAGCTTGGTGGTTATACAGGCGGGCTAGATAAAAAAGAGTATTTACTAGCGCTAGAAGGCAGTTGGACATAAAACTGAGTCCAAATCTGTCTTAATAAAAAGGGCCAAATACTTTTAGTATCTGGCCCTTTTTACTGAACAATTAATAAGTTTATGCTTCAAGCTGCGCCATGACGTCAGCAGAGAAGTTCACGTTAGTATAAACTTCTTGCACATCATCAGCATCTTCTAACATATCAATCATCTTCATGATCTTTTCAGCATCATCGATATTGTCGATCTCAGCCGTGGTAGATGGTGACATAGTGACCTCGGCGTTGTCAGAAACAAGACCAGCCGCATTAAGGGCATCTTGGACTTGACCGAAACTTTCCCATTCAGTGATAACGAGCAAGCTTTCGCCATCATTTTCGATATCAACGGCGCCCGCATCTAGTGCAACGAGCATGACTTCATCTTCTAAGCTGACATCGTTGAAAGTGATTTCGCCACGTTTGGTGAATAGATACGCCACTGAGCCTGATGTGCCAAGATTACCATCATTCTTAGTAAAAGCATGACGTACTTCGCTGACCGTACGGTTAAGGTTATCAGTCATGGTTTCGACCAATACAGCCACACCACCAACACCATAACCCTCGTAACTGACTTCTTCCATATTCTCATTATCGCCGCCACCTGTACCACGATCGACAGCACGATTAATCGTGTCGCGCGTCATATTGACGGATAGGGCTTTTTCGATAACGGCACGTAAGCGTGGGTTTTTGTCAGGATCGGGATCGCCTTGTTTGGCAGCTGAAACGATTTCACGAATAATCTTGGTAAATATCTTACCCCTTACTGCATCCTGACGGGCTTTGCGGTGTTTAATATTTGCCCATTTTGAATGGCCTGCCATATAACATCCTTAAGTTCTACATACTATTTTTATGGGTAAAAAGAGTGATCAACAACAACCTTCGATATCTGATTGCCTGATTTTATACTATCATTACTTTGTCTATTTGAGGTAGTAGCGCTACTAGCACGTTAACGATTTGTATGTTGTTGAGAGTGCTTTTTTGCTACACTGTGGCAACTTATAGATTGTATTCACTGTGATAGGTGAGCGATATTATAAACCAGTTTTAGCTATTTTGACCAACTTGCCCTTATCCATCACATTTTAAGTCATTGCGTGCTATCAAGCCATTGATTTTATAAAGTACTGATTCTATGAAGCAACCAACCGCCGAAGCTCTTACACACTTGCGTAACCGTACGCATATCATTATTGAAGGCACAGATACTCGTCTGGGCAAGCTCTTTGATATTGTATTGCTGATTGCAATTTTAGCCAGTGTGGCGGTCGTCATGCTTGATAGTGTGCTATATATGCGTTTGCAGTATGGCACGTTGTTCTTTTATGCAGAGTGGTTTTTTACTATTTTGTTTACTATTGAGTATGCGTTAAGACTGTTTTCAGCACCCAACCGCTTACGCTATGCTTTTAGTTTCTTTGGGATAGTAGATTTACTGTCTGTATTGCCAAGTTATTTGAGCCTAATGTTTGTAGGCGTACAGTATCTACTCGTGATACGGGTATTACGTATTTTACGTGTGTTCCGCGTTCTTAAGCTCAAGGCCTATATGCAACAGGCTGGGTTCTTGGCGTCTGCATTAAAAACCAGTCAGCAGAAAATTACGGTCTTTTTCTTATCGCTTGTATTATTGGTAACCATCTTTGGTTCAATTATTTATGTGGTAGAAGGGCCGGAGAATGGATTTACCAGTATTCCATTGTCTATTTACTGGGCAGTTGTCACGATGACTACGGTTGGCTACGGTGATATGTCACCCAAGACACCGCTTGGGCAAGCAATTGCAACCATGGTCATGATCACAGGTTACTCGATTATTGCGGTACCAACAGGTATTTTCACATCAGAGCTAGCACGTAACATGCGTCCGCAGCTCAACCCGGTGACTTGTCCAAACTGTGGTAAATTCGGCCATGCAGTAGGGGCAGACTTTTGCGATCGTTGTGGACACGCGCTACATATCTAAAAATAGATTTAATCGTGGTAGTCAACATACCTACTACGAATCTACGCATCGATGTATTCATCAACCAGTGGTGACAGGTCGATCTCGACGCCTAGATTGACCAGATTCCAGTATTGTCCTGATACAGTACGGTCTAGCATCATAGTGGTAGCTGAGGGTTGAAACTGACCAAAGTACTTTAAAGACGTACGCATCTGGGCAATGGCCTCGTGATGTACTTGGCTGCTGCCAAAATCAAATTCGCCTTCTTGATAGGGTCTAATGGATAAAGGCTTTAGACCAATCGATAGCCACTTTTCATAAAACTCACCAGGGATGTTTTTGTCATCTTCGCGGCGAATATCTAATGCAATCAGATCTTGTTCAAGTGCAGTGACGTCACCTTTTAGTGCATGTTTGACAAAGCGTTTAAATAGCTGCACTTCGCTATCACTATAACTGCGGATACCCCCAAAATCATATGCCACGACACTACCGTCATGACGGAACGCGAAGTTACCTGGATGAGGGTCACAGTGCATACGGTATAAGCCAAATAGCTGACCTGCGGTAAAGTGAAACAGACGCTCTGCTATTTTTTGTTTGATGTCATTGTCCCATGTCGCAGCGACAGTCAATGTTTCTCCCATCTCTTCGGTCAACGTTAAAATCCGTCTAGAAGAGTGGCTACTAATCACTTTGGGAATAATAAGGCCTTCATCTTCTGCATGAAAAGCGCCGAATACGCGTAAGTTATGAGCTTCTTTGACATAGTCCAATTCATCGTGCAGACTCTGGCGAATCTCATTAAAAAGCTGCTCTTGTAGTTGCTTACTCATATTGAGCACGCCAGCGATTTTTAATGCCATACGTACTTGTTTGAGATCGCTATCACAGTTTTCATCGACATCAGGATACTGGACTTTGACTACCACTTTTTGACCCGATGGCAACGTCGCTTTGTGCACTTGCCCAATGGATGCTGCCGCAAAAGGTGTCTCTTCAAACTCGCTAAACAATTCTAAAATAGGCGCTTTCAGTTCGCGTTCAACTTGGGCTCGTATCTGCGCATACGGCATTGGCGGCGCATCTTTCTGTAACTTTTCGAGTGCTGAAGCAACCTCAGGCGGGAACACGTCCTTATATTGTGAAGCAATCTGTCCGACCTTCATTACTGCGCCTTTCATCTCACCCAATGTCTCGGCAATTTGAACGCCCACGTCTTGCATCAGATCTGAGCGAGCTTGCAGACGTTTTTCTTCGTCACTTGAGAGGTGCTTAAATGAGTTTTTGGCGGCTTTGCCAGCAATACTCGCTGTCATGCCAGCGAGTTTCATAAAGCGTTTTCCGGACGATTTTGCCATTCATGTCACCGTATAATGGGTTGTTTGCTCAGTCGTAATTCTATTATTTTAATTGCAAGATTACTGTTTGACTAATGTGTGAAGACGCGAGCAATTATTTATAAAATAGTAAGCACAGTCATATCATTTATTTGTGTCAACTGCATACATATTACTCAACCAGTAATCAAGCGCCATTTGATAGCCTAATTGTCCCAAGCCGCAAATGACTCCGACCGCAACGTCACTTAGATATGAATGATGACGGAAAGGCTCACGGGCATGAACATTGGATAAATGTACTTCTATAAATGGCTTTTGGGTGGCCAATAGCGCGTCGCGCAGAGCCACTGACGTATGCGTAAATGCAGCTGGATTGATGATGATAGCATCGACTTGAGCAGATTTATCCGCCAATAATCCATGATGCTGAATGTCGTCTACTAGCTTACCTTCATGGTTGGACTGTATGCATATTAACTCTATACCGTGGTGTGCGGCGCGCTCTATTAACTGTTTCTCTATATCAGCAAGTGTCGTATGACCATAAATATGCGGTTCCCGCTTACCTAGTAAATTCAGATTTACGCCGTTTACCAGTAGTAATTTATGAGTCAGTAATTGATTGGAGCTTTCGTTAGTCGATTGTTCGACTGTTTTTGACGGAGTAGAGGAGGTCATAATGGTCTCGGTAACTATTGAGCAATGTTAATAATTTATTATAGTATAAGAATAATCTAAGGTGCGCGGCGTTAAGCTAAAATGGCTTCAACGCATTTTGCTCTTTATCATAACAGCTTGATAGCTAGGTTATAAAAATTTGTCTAAAAAATTATTTAGATATCAAAAAGCATATTAAAAGTCTTTATGTTGCTAAAAACCCGTGCTATGATATTTTTTATGCAATAAATATTGCAAGTTTGTTGCTATCATCAAATTTCATGACAATAAGCGCGTTTAGCGAATTCGTTATGTAAGCACTATGTAGGTAATTGAAGTACTACATAGACGATGGTAAGTAGAGTAGTAATACTCTTAATTTTTGATTTCATAATCTTAGACCCTGTTTATATGCAATGTCGCAAAGGAAGCTAGGGCTAAGCGGACTTTTTTAGGAAGTAATATTATGTCAGCTCGTGAGCAAGGTATCGTTAAGTGGTTTAATGACTCAAAAGGCTTTGGTTTCATTCAACGTGACAGCGGAGAAGATATTTTTGTCCATTTCCGCGCGATTCAGGGTGATGGCTATCGTTCTCTAAAAGATGGCGAAAAAGTTGAGTTCAGCGTAGTAGAAGGTGACAAAGGTCTGCAAGCTGAAGAAGTCAGAAAGATAGAAGAGTAATTTACTCAGACATTAAAGCGGTTTAGTTATAATGTCTGTACAAACTACTGATATACTACTGAGTCAAGCCCATCTTATCTTACCTATGTTGAGTGAACTGCAGCATATTTGGTAGGATTGGATTTGGGCTTGGCTTTTTTTATGCCTATATGTCTGATGGTTTTCCACAGACTCGATAAGGCTACTTTTACTGATTACGGTTTAAATGCTGCATTTGATACTATAAAGGTTGATTTTGAACCTATTTATAATTAATAAAATACGAGCAATTTATTTAAAAGGATATTTTTTTGAGCAATTTTACAACGTTTACTGATTTGCCACTTTCAACAGCGACCTTGCGTGCAGTAAGTGATTTAGGCTTTACTGAATTGACACCCATTCAAGCAAAGATACTACCGCATACATTGGCACATCAAGATGCCATCGGACAAGCACAAACGGGCACAGGGAAAACAGCGACCTTTCTACTGACTATTATGGAAGCCTTGCTTAAGCGTCCATTTGCCAATGACGAAGAGCGCTATCTTGGTGAGCCGCGCGCTGTGGTCATGGCGCCAACTCGCGAACTGGCTCAGCAAATATTTGATGACTGCATTGCATTAACCAAATATACCTCGCTACATAGCGTCTGTATTATGGGCGGTACTAACTATGAAACTCAGCAACACGAGCTTGAACGTCAATACGTTGATATCTTGGTAGCGACGCCAGGCCGTTTAATTGATCTTGCTAATAAAGGTATGGTGTATCTAGATAGAGTAGAGGTACTGGTACTCGATGAAGCCGATCGTATGTTAGATATGGGATTCATTCCTGATATCAAGCGCCTAGTTGGTCGAATGCCTGCCAATACCGATCGCCAAAGCTTGTTGTTTTCTGCAACCTTTAACCAAGATGTTATGAATTTGGCGTATCGCTGGTTGCATGAGCCGCAGTTTGTGGAAATCGAGCCAGAACACAAAACCAGCGAATTGGTTGATCAGCATTTTTATTTGCTGACAGAAGATCAAAAACTCGAAGCCCTACAGCGTATTATTAGTGATGAGGCTGTTGAAAAGGTCATTGTATTCGCCAATCGCAAAGATCAAGTTAAGCGTCTCTATCATAAACTGCGCCAAGCACATAAGATTGTCATGCTCTCAGGTGATGTGATTCAGCAAAAACGTGAGAAATACTTACAGCGATTTAAGGATGGTCATGCTTCTATTCTAGTGGCGACAGATGTTGCAGGGCGCGGTATCCATGTCGATGATATCAGTCATGTGGTCAACTATACCCTGCCGGATCAACCAGATGATTATGTCCACCGTATTGGTCGTACGGGACGCGCTGGGCAAACAGGCATTAGCATTAGCTTTGTCAGTGAAGATGACGCATTTAATATACCAGCATTAGAGAAGCATTTAGAGACCAAGTTTACGCTTGAACAGTGGCAGGAATAATTATTATAAATGGATATCATTTAACCAATAAACCCCTTAATATCATTTTTGATATTAAGGGGTTTTTGTACGCTTGGTAAAGTGAACGCAGTACTCAAATTATGTGTTAGAAATTATTGAGCATGATGCATGGAGGTGGCGTCATCGCCCATATCGTGCATGCTATGATCCATATGGTTATCCGTGTCTTGCATATCATGATCCATAGCTGGCGTCATATCGTGATTCATAGCTGGCGTCATATCGTGATTCATCTGATCCATGTCATGAGCATCTGTCTCAGACATCATAGTAGAGTGGCTACTATGATCCATCTGTGCGTGTCCACCACCATGCCCGCCATGCATATTTGCCATGACCATAGGAACGACAGCAACTGCCAAACCTGAAAGTACCATCACCGCACCATTTAACTGCCTTAAGCGAAAACGACCAATCTTGTCACGTAACCAGCCAACTGTCTCGTGCGTTGCAACTAGCATCGGTATGGTTCCCAAGCCGAACACGAACATCAATGCGGCACCGCTTAATGGGTTGTGAGCGACGACAGCAATCAGTAGAGCGCCGTATACCAAACCGCAAGGCAAAAAGCCCCAAAGCAAACCTGCTGTTAGTGCGCGCGGAAAAGTATTGAGCGGAAATACCTTTTGACGCAGCGGGCTAAGGTATTGCCAAAAGCGCATGCCAAAACGCTCAAGCTTGGTCAAAAACGGCGCGCCAAGCATCGTTACACCGACAAATACTAGTACCAGTCCTAACAAGATGCGCGGCATGCTGTTGCCCTGCATCAATGGCGCCAGTACCGTGACACCAATAAGTCCTGCGACCAAACCCAATAATGCATAACTGGTTAGACGGCCAAGATGATAGGTGGCCACCAGCGCGCGGCGTTTAGTAGGGCTGACATCTTTCATAGACAGACCAAATGCCGTCACAAGACCGCCACACATACCCAAACAATGCGGCGAGCCAAAAAACCCCATCAGTAATGCCGCAACAAGTAAAGCCATGGTCATGGATGCATCTCCTAAAAGTCATAAAGGCCGTATCTATAGACACGATTATTATCTAACGAAAGCTCATCATTACACGATGAACAGAGAAGAGGATAAAGGTTAAATTTTTGGATTTTTCTCTACATCAGTACGAACGAGCGCATCTTTATCAACGTTATCATCTGACGGCTCGGTATTTGCAGAATGCCGAGACTGCACCGCGCGCTCATGAGCTTGCATGGTTTGCCTGCGTTCTTGACGGTCATCCAATATAATACGCTGTGATGCATTGTCCAGATCTTCGAATTGATTTGACTTGACCGCATAACGCACCGCCCAAATAGCAACCACAAACAGCATGAGACTTAATGGAATTAATAAAAATATACTGAGCATGGCAAATCTCTTAAATAGCAGTGTCTCTTATTATTATACACCCATCACAAATGTAGTGGATGTTCGGTAGCATTTAGGATGAGTTTCTCAATGGTATCGTATATATCTTTAACGTTTATTCGTCAGAGTTTTTTGCAACACTGCCTCTTGGGGTCAATAGCTGCTGTGAAGTCACATCTTTGGCATGGCGGCAGTCCATCTGTGGACGTATCACATCGCGCAGGTAGGCTGCGACCTCATAGACAGCGCGCCTTGAGTGACTTAAATTGTACGCAGGCTTCATCCAGTCGCGTCTTACTGGCAGTGGCGCAGGAAGTGGTGTGCTATTGATACCGTTTAAGGCAAACTGTCTGCGTGCACGTGCCATATGATAGCTGTCAGTAATCAAATATACATGGCGTAGCGGAATGCGTTTGGCTGTAAAACGGGCGTTTTCACATGTATTCATGCTGGCATTTTCACTGATCAGTCCGTCGATACCGTGTTCCATCAACCATTGACCGAGCCATGGAGCTTCAGCACCACTCAGTACGATCGGTAGAGGTAAGTCATGGTAAGCGCCTGCAGCGGTACGGGCGCGATTGAGACTATAACGATTTAGGATAATTTGGTTGTTGTGGTCGTTGGTCAGACCGCCGCCTAAGACTACATAGGCAGTAGGCGGTGAGCTCATGGCAGCAGAAGGCATATCAGGTAGTGGCAATAGAGAAAAGATATAAACGATTGCTTGCGAAAACAGCGGAGTAAATAGGCTAATAATCACTAAAATGACAGACGTGGAGCCTAGTATAAAAGTAATATTGATAATGCGAAAAAGCGTCACCATGCGTTCAGAAAACCGCAAGTAATATCGCCATAATCGTTTAGATAATAGCCGCTTAGACCATGATTTTTTAGGCCACATGCTCAGCATATCCAATTGAGCCATCAGCATTTACCCAGACTGGCTCACGTGACAATTGAATGGCAAATTTTTCATAGACAGTAGCAGCGATATGTTTCTGCGCTATGGCTACATCTTCTTGCGTGGCTTGCTGAGGCGTATGGTTGGTCAGTACTAGTGCTTGCTGCTTGTGTGTAAAAATAGGTGCAATGCCGCCGCCTTTTAACCCTGCTTGTTCAATGAGCCAACCTGCAGCAACTTTTATCGTTGCATCAGGCATCGCATAACCAACGATAGCTGGATAAGTTGTTTGCAGCGCTGTGAACTGCTCCTGAGCGATAATAGGGTTTTGAAAAAAACTGCCACAATTAGGTAGCTGTTTTGGGTCTGGCAGTTTTTGTTGTCTAATATCTATAATGGCTTGCATAACATCATGAGGCATCGCTTGCTCGCGCCCTTGTTGCTCTGCATAGCGCTGCGCCACAGTCTGTACATCGCCATAACTGGCTAGAATATTGGCAGGATCAGTATGTAATCTGAAACCCACACGACTAATAAGCCATGTGTTTGGTGTGCGTTTAAAGATACTGTCACGATAGCCAAATTGACAATCGGCAGCTGATAAATGGTGCCAAGTTTGTGTCGGCAAATGATAGGCGCGTACATACTGTAAGCGGTCTTCTAATTGTACGCCGTATGCACCGATATTTTGTATGGGTGCTGCGCCCGTCAGGCCCGGTATTAGTGCAAGGTTTTCCAATCCATACCAACCTTGATTGACCGTATGTACGACCAAATCATGCCAGTTCTCACCAGCCATTACCTCGATATCAACATAATTGTCGGTTTGATTGGTCAGATGAATACCACGCATCTTTGGCTGCAATACTATAGCCTTCAACGCGGCAGGCAATAAAACATTGCTACCGCCAGACAGTACAAACAGTGGTAGCTTGTCTGCTGTATCCTCTATATAAGCTGCCATAAAATCATCAAGCTGCGCTTCATTCTCTAATGTCACTACAGAGTCAGCAACACAAGCCAATGCCATAGTATTATCATGTGACAAATCGATTGAATCATTAACTACGGCAGTCGCTGAAACATTCGAAACATCAGAGCTGATGGTAGACTGAGTACTGTGGTCAAGGCGTGAAGCTTGGGTCATAACATAGCCTATGTGGCAAAAGGATAATAAATGATAAGGTAGTTATAGTTGTTTCAATTTAAAAGAGATACAAAGCAACTGAGTGCAGACGTAACTGTGATACTTCAAGCGAGGTTAACGCTGTAGCTCTTTTATAGAAGATTAACCTTATTATAGAGGATACCGGATGCAAGAGTAGCAGAAATATAGACGGTATGGCTAGCAGGCTTTCCAGCTTTCTATCCAAGCTTGGGCGCTTGATTCGATACGCTCGATCACTTCTTCGAAATCATCGTTATCGCCCTTATATGGATCTGGCACATCGCTACCGCAATAGGTAGGGTCTTCTTCACTGAACAGCGCTAGTGTTGCTAAATTATCTTCTGACTCTGCAATGCTGTCTTTAATAGCTTGTAGATCAGCTAGATTCTGTGAATCCATGGCTAAGATTAAATCAAAATCATGAAAATCACTGGTACTGACTTGACGAGCGACCAGCTTATTAATTTTATAGCCGTGTGACTTAGCATGACGTTGTGAGCGAGCATCAGGCGCACTGCCAACGTGCCAATCACTGGTGCCTGCTGAGTCTACTTTTATAGATAGTCCAGCAATCGCTGCTTGCTGACGAAAAACTTCTTCAGCAGTAGGGGAGCGGCAGATATTTCCCAAACATACCAATAATACAGACGAGGGAGTACAGGCTTTCATCAGCATAATATGACCTTCTATAACAAAAAAAACATGCTATAAGAGACCAGCATTGTTAATGCGGCTTTTATTAGCATGCAATCGATTGAATCAGCTGCTAGCGTAACGCTTAATGCTTGGAATGGCAAGGATAGAGACTAAACAATAGCGTCATTTAACAATGGAAATTTGGCCATATGATGCATGGCCAAAAGGTGAGATAGTGAAACGGTTTTAATCTTGATTACTTTTAAAACGCTGTAGATCGCGTCGCTCTTTTTTGTTGGGTTTGTTGTCAGGACGAGCAAGGTTGGCCAGTTTGCGCTGTTCGGCATAGTAAGCACGGCGCGTCTCGCTTTCTTTGGTCTCTGAATATAGTACCTCAGCGGCGGTCGCATTGCCACGCTGTGCAGATAGCGCCTCAACAACGACAGTCTTTTCAGTCATAGCGGTCGCTGAGCCTTGACGAATGGTTAGCTCATCTCCGACTGAAATCTCTTTACTGGTTTTTACCCGGCTACCAGCATAGTGCACGCGTCCACTTTCAATCGCTTGTTTGGCTAGGGTGCGTGTACGATAAAACCTAGCTGCCCAAAGCCATTTATCGAGACGGATTTTCACCAAACCTTGGTTATTATCATCAGCATTAGCATTTTTCTTCATAAGAGTCACTCTGCATTCGTTTTTATATTAAATCATAGTTTTATATAAATAATATTAGGGCAACTTTACTATTTGCAAATGTATTTTTGTGATTGTAGTGCTTAGGACGTGTTCCCAGTTCAAACGTTTATCACCATTTTTAAAATAGGGACATTCCCTAGTATCGGGTTATATGATGCAAAAAGCGGCTAATCATAAGAGAAGCCGCTTTTGTTATTCATCTTAGGAACATACTCTTAAGAGGTTATCTTAAAAACAACTGATAGCCAATGTTGTCATTGACCGTGGCACAGTCATAACCAATATCTAAAAGCGCGTCTTGTAGCTGACGAGAGTTACCTTCAGAGGCTTGCAGGCCAACCAGCACACGACCTTCAGCAGCACCATGGTTGCGGTAATGGAATAAAGTAATATTGAAGTCATCACCCAATTTTTCTAAGAACGTTAGCAATGCGCCTGGACGTTCTGGGAATACTACTTGTAGCAATTGTTCGTTTTCGACATGAGCATGACCACCAATCAAATGACGAATATGTGATTTGGCGATATCATCATCAGTCAGGTCGTGAGCAGTGTAGCCATCGTCTGACAATTGGTTACTGATGGTTTGACGCTCTTTTTCGCCTTCTTTTAAAGCGATACCTACGAAGATTGAGGCAGGCTCCATTGAGTCTGGTGACTTTTTGCTGTCAGCACGGTAGTTAAACTCTGTGATGTTACGGCCATGTAGACTGCGACAGAAGTTCAAAAAAGCGCCTGTTTGTTCAGGAATAGTAACCCCAAAGATGGCTTCTTTTTTCTCACCGATTTCGGTACGCTCAGCGATATAACGCAGGCGGTCAAAATTCATATTGGCACCGCAAATGATACCGACGCAGTTTTTATCTTGAATATTATTGGCTTCGATATATTTTTTCATACCAGCGACTGACAACGCGCCAGCAGGCTCAACGATACTGCGATTCTCTTCAAAGATATCTTTGACAGCCGCACACACTTCATCATTGGTACAAGTGATCACTTCAGGCTCAACGATAGGGCCTGAGTTATCGCTTTTTTGCGTACGGACGACATCAAAAGGCAATTCACCAATCTGCGCGACTGCCACCCCATCGACGAACAATCCTACTTGCTCAAGTTTGACACGTTCACCTGTTTCAAGTGCTGCTTTTAGACAAGCTGACTGCTCGGCTTCTACCGCAATCACTTTGACATGTGGTGCCACTTCACCTAAAAATGCGGCCACACCTGAAATCAGACCACCACCACCAACGGCAACGAATACATAGTCCATATTACGCCACTGCTGGGTCAGCTCAAGACCGATGGTACCTTGTCCTGCGATGACCAGTTCATCGTCATAAGGCGGAATAAAGGTCAGTCCTTCGCGTTCAGCGCGGTCAATCGCATAGCGGTTTGCTTGATCAAAACTATCACCGTGCAGATCTACATTGCCACCAAGTGCTCTTACCGCATCCACTTTGATGTCAGGAGTCGTGGTTGGCATAACGATGATGTTATTTAGTGATAATTTGCGTGCAGAGTAAGCCACGCCTTGCGCATGATTACCTGCTGAAGCACAAATCACGCCGCGTGCTTTTTGCTCATCGCTTAACTGACTGATACGGTTATAGGCACCGCGCAATTTAAATGATTTGACTGGTTGTAAGTCTTCACGCTTAAATCGAATGTCATTGGCAAAACGTTGGGTCAGCTTGGGTGCCGTTTCAAGTGGTGTTTGAATAGCAACGTCATAGACGGTGGCTTGTAAGATGGCTCGTACCCAGTGTGACAGCATAGTAATCCCTAAACAGAGTGAATATAAAAAGTATAAATGAATATAAAAACGAAATAGATTAGCCTATGCCGATTTTTAGTATCTTGCAAGACTCAATTGCAGTTTTCTTGGGATTTCGTACTTGAATTTACATGAAGTGCAGGTATTTGCCGAAGTTAAGTCTTAGTGTAGGCACGATAGGACTCACAAATTAGCGTCATGATGCGCTAACATCCGTTAATATCATCGGTTATAATAGCCGCGCATTTTATCTGTTTTAGCCTTTTACTGTTTTTAAGACCATACGTTTATTTTCCAAGGATTTATGATGAGTGATCAGCAAGCACAAAAGCAAGCCGCGGCCAAAGCTGCTCTAAGCTATATCGAAGACGATATGATACTTGGGGTAGGGACAGGTAGTACGGTCAACTGTTTGATTGAGTTGTTGCCACAATTGAAGCTTGCTGGCGCTGTCGCTAGCTCACAGGTGACAGAAGACAAACTTCGTGCGCTTGGTATCGAAATAGTCGATTTAAACTTTGCTGGTACATTGGATGTTTATATCGATGGTGCTGATGAAGTCAATGAGCACTTGCAACTTATCAAAGGCGGCGGCGGTGCATTGACTCGCGAAAAGATTGTGGCTGCAGCTTCAAATAAGTTCGTCTGTATGGTCGATGATAGCAAAAGCGTTGATATCTTAGGTCGCGCGTTTCCAGTACCGATTGAAGTATTGCCACAAGCACGCTCGTATGTGGCTCGCCAATTGGCCAAATTGGGCGGTGAACCCGTATACCGTGAAGACTTTGTCACTGATTATGGTAATGTCATTTTAGACACCTATGACTTGGATGTGAGTAATCCAATCGCGCTCGAAAAAGAGCTAAATAATATCGTAGGTGTGGTATGTAATGGTATCTTTGCAGCAAACCAAGCGGATGTTCTATTAAAAGCAGGTGCTAATGGTGTGACAACGCTCACGCGTTAATCTATGATCAAATCATTTGTATAAATAAAAAAGCCGTCCAGATCTGGACGGCTTTTTTATTTGGGAACTTATTTAGGAGTTTATTAGCAAGTTATCTTACTATTGATCTCACTGTCTTTTTATAGAATAGCCTAAGTTATGCAGGTAACTTGATTTTGTCTTTAAGTAAAAACTCCATCAATGCTTTCTGTGCATGTAAGCGGTTTTCAGCTTCGTCCCATACGACAGAGCGCGGGTCATTAAGCATGTCATGAGAGATTTCCTCGCCACGATGGGCTGGCAAGCAATGCATAAACACCACTTCAGGGTCAGCTTTGTCTAATAGAGACGGCGTCACTTGATAAGGCGCAAAACGACGTGCACGTGTGTTTTGCTCTGACTCTTGACCCATACTTGCCCACACATCAGTGACAATTAAGTTAGAATCTTTTGCCGCATCTTGTACGTTTTCTACCAGACTGACGCAGTGTGAAAAGCGCTCCATAAGTTTCGGATCAGGCTCGAACCCATAAGGCGCTGCCACGCGTAGTTCAAAACCAAACTGATTGGCAGCTTGCATAAATGACGAGCACATATTGTTGCCATCACCGACCCAAGTGACGATTTTATTTTCGATACTACCGCGATGCTCGTAATAAGTCTGCATATCAGCAAGCAACTGGCATGGATGGTAGTCATCGGTCAATGCATTGATAATCGGTACGCTTGAGTATTCAGCAAAAGTTTCAACTTTTTCGTGCCCAAAGGTACGAATCATGATGATATCAACCATGCTAGAAATCACGCGTGCTGAATCTTCTAATGGCTCGCCGCGACCGAGCTGCGTATCGTTTGGTGATAAAAATATGGCGTTACCACCAAATTGACCCATGCCCGTCTCAAATGAGATACGGGTACGCGTTGAAGATTTTTCAAATATCATGCCAAGCGTACGACCAACAAAAGGCTGGTATATCTCGCCTGCGTGTTGCATCTTACGCAATTCGCTTGCGCGTTTGATTAAGTTTTCTAGTTCTTGTTTGGTTAAATCAGATAAGGTTAAAAAATGGCGCAAACTCATAGTAATCCTAGCAGTCGATCGCAGTCAGTGAAACGTCATCAGTCTTCAATAGCATCGCGTCAGTGCGTATACTGGGTTGACAACAAACTTTTAGTATAGCGTATTTACTTTCAATGTAAACGTTCATTTTTATCAAGATCAAATGGCTTGCCAAATAGACCGAAATCTCCTTAGCAAGCCAAGATACCTTGTACGCTAATGACTGTACCGCTAATGATTATGCCTGTGTACGGTTTGGACGTATGCTAAGGCGACATAACAGCTCATAGCTAATCGTCCCAGCATGACCTGCGACTTCATCGACACGCGGCGCATCGCCCCATAGCATGACCTTGCTATCTATAGCAAGACTCTCAGGTGCGCTACTGATATCAATAACAATCATATCCATAGCCACGCGCCCAATCACTGGGCAGCGGTAGCTTTGGCTGTCGTTAGCATCCATGACAATGACATACGCATCGTCAGTGACCACACGTGGGTAGCCATCGCCATATCCAACGCTGACCAACGCCGTTCTGGTGTCTTGCTGCGCACGCCAGCGGCTACCATAGCCGATTGTATCATTGGCGCTAACGGTTTGTAGAGCAATGATTTGAGCACTGAAATCCATCGCGGGCTGCAAGTCTAGTTCTTGTGCACTTTTATCGACGACAGGTGAGCTACCGTACAAGATAATGCCTGGACGTACCCAATCATAATGATGTTCTGGAAAGTTGACGATACCAGCAGAGTTGCATAATGAGCCTTGGATATCTGGGCCAATGGTATCTTTCAAAGTCGCTAGTACGCTTGAGAAGCGCTCAATCTGCATCGCATTTAATGGATGATCGTGGTCATCGGCATTGGCGAAGTGCGTGGCTAGGATCAGCTGATAACCCGCTTCATGTAGGCGTTTTGCTGCTGATAGCACTCCCTCAGCGTTAAAACCCAAACGGTTCATACCTGTATTGTATTTGAGCCAAGCCACTCTGGTTGCACTGCCAGCTGGCGGGATATTTTGCAAGGCCCATTCTAGCTGTGGTCCGTGGTGAATCACGCAGCTAATCTCATGATCAATCGCTTGCTGCCACTCATCAGCGGTAAACGCACCTTCTACTAGACCGATGGTTTTCTCCCAACCTAACTCTCTAGCTTCTAGCGCTTCGGTTAAAGTCGCGACACCGATACCATCTGCTTGCTGCAGGGCTGGCAAGACTGCCGCCACGCCATGCCCGTAAGCATTGGATTTGACCATAGCCAATACCTTAGACTGGGGTGCACGCTTTTTTACTTGATTTAGGTTATGAGTAAGGGCTTTTGGTTTTATGGTGATAGTGCGCATAATCGCCTTCTTTATGAGTAGAATTATGAAGTTATAGTCAGTTCAATATAATTTCGATACAAGGAAACCGAGTGCAAGTTATACATTAGTATGCTTAGCGAGGATGACGCTGTAGCGGCTTTATATAGACTTGACTATATAAAGCCAGTACTGCATCGATTGAGTTGATGCGGTACTGGCTATTGTATTAAAAACTGGTTATGTAAAATTATTCATTAACCTATAATTGAAACTGAGTCTATATAAGGCTTAGTCTTTGTCAGAATCAAATTTTATAAGGTTAATTACTCATCATTCTCAAAACTGACGCCTTGGTAGTACTCTGGCGTTAGATTGATAAAGCGGGTAAATTGACCTTCGAAGCCTAGACGAATAGTACCGATAGGGCCGTTACGTTGTTTACCAATAATGATTTCCGCCACGCCTTTGTGGTCCGAGTTTTCATTATAAACCTCATCACGATAGATGAACATAATCAAATCGGCATCCTGCTCAATCGCACCAGATTCACGTAGATCTGACATGATAGGGCGTTTATTTGGACGGTTTTCTAGACTACGGTTAAGCTGTGACAATGCAATCACGGGACATTCAAGCTCACGTGCTAGTGCTTTTAGACTACGAGAAATCTCAGAAATCTCGCCAACACGGTTACCATCTAAGCTGGGTACTTTCATCAGCTGAAGATAATCGACTACGATAGCACCCAAGCGACCGTCATGGTTTTTGGCAATACGGCGGCAGCGAGAACGCATCTCAGACGGCGGTAGGGCGGTACTGTCATCAATATATAAATGCTTCGATTGCAGATGTTGAATAGCGTTCATCATCTTTGCCCATTCATCTTCATTCATTTGCCCAGAACGCAGATGCGTCTGGTTAATCGCGCCCCATGAGGACAGCAGACGCATGACGATAGATTCGGCAGGCATCTCCATCGAAAATACGACGACTGGCAAATCTTCATTAAACAAGATCCCTTCTGCCAAGTTCATCGCAAAAGTGGTTTTACCCATCGAAGGACGCGCAGCAACAATAATCAAATCACCCGCTTGTAGACCTTGGGTTTTGTTATTCAGCTCGGCAAATGGCGTCTGCAAACCAATCATGCCATCGGGATTAGATTTTAGCTCTTGAATCTTATCGATAACATTGGTCAAGACAGAGGTAATACCAACAGGTCCGCGCTGTTCCGCGCGTTTATTATGCTGCTCATTGATACTAAATATCTTACCTTCCACATTGTCTAGAATGTCGCTAACGCTTTGGTCTTTTGGATTATAGGCAAGCGTCAGCATGTCATTACCAGTGGTAATCAGCTGGCGTAGGGTTGATAGTTCACGCACGCGCTGGGCGTAGGCAGTCAGGTTAAACAAAGTCGCAGGACTTTGGCTCAAAATATCAGCCAAATAACTGTCACCACCTGCACCTTTGAGTAATTTCTGCGCTTCTAACCAGTCGTGTACCATGACCGTGTCATAAGGCTCATTCACTGCCGCCAAATGAGCAATGGCATCAAAAATGTATTGATGTCGCCCAGCATAAAAGTCATCTTTGGTGACAATATCGGCAATCTTGTCGTACGCCTCTTCGATACTCATCAAAGACGCGAGCAATGCCTTTTCAATATCAATATTGTGCGGCGGTGTCTGATTGAGTAAGTCGTCGGTTTTGTCGTTTTCTGCCATGAGTGCCTAATGAGTTAAAATGGGTATGAAAAAGGATGTCGATGATAGAGCAATACAAACGTAGCGCGCCTCTACGATAGAAGTACCAAAACGCGGTCTCAGGTTTGTCTGTAAATGCTACAATCAGATGCGAAAGTTTAACACATAATGTGGTTTTTTAGACTTGATAAAGCACTAAATCTGAAGTGATTGTTTTTTATGAAGTAAGAGATACCATACAATATCTAAGTATAAAAATTTAGAACAATAATTATAAATATAATAAAATCAGTAATTTAAATAAAAAAGGCTATTGTTATGACAGAAGAAAAGCGCCCGCTATTAATCACGACAGGTGAGCCTGCAGGTATTGGCATGGACGTAGTACTAGGACTAGCAGCAGAGGGTAAGTTGCAAGATTTTGCTCGGCCAATTTGGGTGACTGCTGATGCTAAAGCGATGCAAACTCGCGCAGAGGAGTTGGTCGCGGCTGGCGTTCTCAAAATTATACCTAGTTGGCATACTATCAATACAGATATAAATACCGATAATTTCGATGTTAACTTGGTAGAGCAGATATCGCAGCAAGATATAGATGCTGATAGCGCTTTTATCCTACTGAATATTCCTTGTGCGGCACCAGTTGTCTGCGGGCAAATCAATATCGCTAACTCAGCGATGGTGGCTCAGCAGTTAGATATTGCTCATAAACTGGCAATAAATAATACAGTCGCTGCCATCGTCACTGGGCCATTGCAAAAATCAGCGTTGATAGATGCTGGTATCAAGCTGTTAGACGGCACCATGTTTAGTGGTCATACTGAATTTTTTATGCAGCAAAGTGGCTGTGAAAAAGTCGTCATGATGCTGGCCAATCAAGCGATGAAAGTCGCGCTTGTCACTACGCATTTGCCATTGAAGGACATCCCTGCTGCGATTACTACGGATAACGTACGCCAAACTGTACAAATTGTGATTGATGATATGCGAGAGAAGTTTGGTCTCACGCAGCCTCGTATCTTGGTCTGCGGCCTCAATCCACATGCAGGCGAGGGCGGGCACTTGGGAAGTGAGGAGATTGAGATTATCAATCCCGTGTTGCAAGAATTCATCGATGCAGGTGTCAATATATCAGAGGCGATGCCTGCCGATACGTTATTTACCACCAGACATTTAGCAAACTGTGATGCGGTCATTGCCATGTATCACGACCAAGGTTTACCAGTATTAAAATCGCACGGTTTTGGTGATACTGTCAATTTAACCTTGGGCTTGCCTTATATTCGTACCTCTGTCGATCATGGTACGGCGCTAGACTTGGCGGGACGCGGCGGGGCGAGTGCGACCAGTCTATATCAAGCACTAAATATGGCAAACGAGATGGCTGATAAGTCACTTATCGATGTACCTGCTGTATAAATCAGTGCTTATAGATATTTATCACGCAGTATTTGGCAACGTTAGAATTAGCAATGTCTATCTAAAAAGGCAACCACTTAAGACGATGTAGTAAAGCTTTTATCGTGCATGAGGAACAGCATCTGTGTTAAACACAGGCTCGAAAGCCTAGGATCAGGACCCTAAGCTTGTCTGGTCACGGATACCGATTGGTTGATCAGCTCCATGGATCCGAACGAGGTTAAGAACGCGACGTTTGACGCATCGGACCCAACACCGATGCGGGCCATCGTATCGGCACCTGCCATACCCGTTGGATCAATGAGGTGCCAACTTCCTTCAAGATAGACCTCGGCCACGGCATGAAAGTCTTGTGGTGTCACATCGGGCGCATAAACGCTCACAAACCTAGCTGGTATCGACGACGCGCGCGCTAGGGTTACGAGAACATGCGCAAAGTCGCGGCATACGCCCTGACGTTGAGCAAAGCTGTCGAGCGCGGTGGTTTGTGCATGGCTCGATCCGGGTACATAGCTGAATGCCGACTCGATCCAGTCGCGCATCGCGGCAATCCGTGCGCCGCCAGCGAGATTGCCAAACTCGGCGTCCACGAAGGCATGGAACTGTTCTGAAGGGCAATAGTGAGACGGCATCAAATGCCTGATTGTCTCTCCGGGCAAAAGGTGCAGGGGCGTTTGGGACAGTGCCGATATGTCTAAGGCAGGACGGTCAACGGCGATTTCTGCGAGATAAGTGCAGCTAAAATCCCCTTCAGCGTGAATCCAAATCCGTTCTCCTATACCATCATCGGCGGCGACCCGTGAAAAATGCGCAACGTCTGATGTCCAAATCTCGGTCGAACGCACCCGCTGATCCGCAAGATCAGCAGCTTCAATCTGAAGCAAAAGATCCATTGGCTCTGAGAGTCGATAATGGAGGGTGACGTTAAGTTTCAGGATCATATGTGAATTCCCTAAGGGTATTTATCTGGCGGGCTGACGATCGCGTAGGGCTGAACCGCCTCGACTATATCAGAGACTGGCTTACTTTACTGGAGTCAGACAGCAATGCCTGACAGGGTTAAATTATCATAATAGCGCTTTTCAAACTCAAAAGGTGAAACATAACCAATTGCGTTATGCAGTGGGGCTTTATTAAACCCAAGAAGTGTTAAAAATCGATTAATTATCGATTTAGTTTTACGCCGCGATTGTTATGATGACTTTATCTTTGGACTTGTTTCTGTCTGCTAGCGCTTGGTTTGACGCTGCCATTTAGCATAATCAGAGTTTATATTAAATGGATGTAGAGGTAAAAAGTTACCGGGTCGGTTACTCGAAAGCATGGCTCGTCTATCGATAATAATTATTCAAAAACACAGCCTAATTATGAGCTGTGGTATAATTCACCATTATAAAGTCAGTATATCGCTGCCATTACATTATCATCGCCCATTTATCTTTTATACATTAAGACTCTTTTATGTCCAAAACTTCATTTGATGCTCAAACTATTTCTAACAGCTTACGTGCTGCCAAACATCAGCCGCGTAAGCGCTTTGGCCAAAATTTCTTGCATGATACTAGCGTCATTCGCGAAATCGTCGAAAGTATTCGTCTAGAGCGCGATGACAATTTGATCGAGATTGGGCCTGGTATGGGCGCATTGACCGAGCCGTTATTGGCAGAAGTGGATGCAATGACAGTGGTGGAGCTAGATCGTGATTTGGCAGATAGCTTGCGTATTCGTATCGGTGCCAATAGCCATCCAAACTTTGAGATTATCAAAGACAATGCGATGCATGTGGACTACCGTGAGCTATATAGTGAAGAGCGCGGTAAGCTGCGCGTAGTGGGCAACCTACCGTATAACATCTCAACGCCTATCTTATTTCATCTGCTTCGCTATGCCGATGTGATTCAAGACATGCATTTTATGTTACAAAAAGAAGTGGTCGAGCGTATCACAGCCGACGTGGGTAGCAAGACTTATGGCCGCTTATCGGTCATCATGCAATACCACTGTGATACAGATTATTTGCTAACCGTTCCTCGCGGTGCGTTTAATCCACCACCAAAGGTGACCAGTGCCGTGTTCCGTCTGACGCCGCATATTAACAAACCAGTAGTCGCAAATGATGAAGAGCACTTTGCTATTGTCGTACGTGAGACTTTTAACCATCGTCGCAAGACGCTACGTGCTATCTTCAAAAAATCAACGTTGCTGCCGACATTGAGCGAAGACGATTTTGAGGCTTGTGGTATTGATCCGCAGGCACGTCCTGAGACCTTGAGCGTCACAGACTTTGTGAACCTAAGCAATCATTCACAACAGCTAGACGTATAGTGTATTTTTGATACATAAAAGCATGCTACTAACCGTCAATTATAATGGCGGTTTTTTATGCTTTATTTTTATGACCAGTACTTAAGTATTTATTTCTTATCGAGCTGTCTTTAACTATCGTGTTTAAATCGTTGAGGTGTTATGAGTTTTCGCCATCAGTATGTTATCGGTGACTTGCAGGGTTGCTATGCTGCGTATCTACAATTGCTAAAAACACTGGATTTCGATCCTGCCCAAGACAAATTATGGTTTGCTGGTGATTTGGTAGCACGCGGCGAGGACTCATTGAACACGCTGCGTCATGTCAAAGCGTTGTGTGAGCAAGGCGCTGCGGCAACGGTATTGGGCAATCATGATCTTAATTTGATAGCAGTCTGGCGCGGGGCCGCCAAGCTTAAAAATAAAGACAAAACGGCACCTATCTTTGCTGCGGATGACTGTGATGAGTTGCTCGAATGGTTACGTAGGCAGCCGATATTAGCCTATCCTGATGAGCACACGGTGCTAGTACATGCAGGGATTCCACCGCATTGGAGTATTGAAGCCGCTGCAGGATACGCACAGCAATTAGAAGCTCAGCTGCAAAGTAATTTGAATCAGCTCGATCAATTGCTGCCGAATCTATATAGCAAAGAAGCGGATGAATGGCATGCAGGTATCGAAGGATTTACCAAGATGCGTGCAATTGCTAATTACTTTACGCGTATGCGCTTGTGTAAGCAGGACGGGTTACTTGAGTTTAGCTTTTCAGCGGGTTTAGATGAGGCTATGCCAACCGATTTTTTGCCTTGGTTTGAGTGGCAAGTACCGCGCACTCGTAAGATACTATTTGGACATTGGGCTGCGCTAAAAGGCGAAATTGATTTGCCACATGCGCGCGCACTCGACGGTGGCTGCGTGTGGGGTAATTATCTATTGGCTTATAGATTGGGTGACGGCAAGGTAATAACCTCAAGCGCACAGTGCCCGAGTCCATAAAGAGGGTTATAAGCGTCTTAATATACAAGGCTAAATAAACAGTCTGTTATAAGTAGTTCCATTATACCAGTCTGTTTTAAGTAGTCTATTAATAGGTTTATTGAGTGAAATAACTGGTTCCAATAGAGTATGCTTCAAACAAAAATCGGGCAATGAATTTCATCGCCCGTTTTTAAAATATTGAGTACGGTATACAACAGAGCCTTATATAATATGGAACATCGCTTCTGTTTGCATATTATCATTAAGCGCTTGCACTTGCCCTATAGTGAAATCTACGGCTGTTGACGGCTCAGAGGCTACATTAAATACTTTAGTAGCAGTCTCATTAGCTGTATTTGCACTCACTACATCAGCGCTTTCAAACACTAATTCATTATTATTTACATCAAGTAAGTCATCAATTTTAGGTAGCTTTATTTGCTCTGAATCTACAAAGGTAATCATCTGGATAGTAGCGTCTGTATTATTGAAGGCTAAAGCAGCATTGTTACCATGATACATATCAATATTACCACCCAATGAGCTCATATCAATAAAGTCGTCACTTGTGCTGTAAGCATCATTAGAAGAGTCTTCCGCTTCATCGAATGACATTATACTACGAGCATTGCTACCGCCAGTATTTACCATACTTTCGATATCTGCTTTATCCCAGACCGTGCCATCGTCGAAATAGATGTTGTCAACACCTGCAAAACTGGAGCCAGTCTCAAACTGATCGTATAGATTTATCTTTCCATCAGCTGTCGATATTTCTAGGCTGTTATCATTTCGAGTTAGATTAATATCAGATGGATTAACGCCTTTTAGATTTAGTCTATTCACTCCATTGTAGTCTTGAATAGTCAGTAGTGGACTATTTACAAAATCTCTGACGTCAATGACATAAGCATCATCTCCTTGTCCACCATTAAATCTAATATTACCAGATGAATTGCCGCCATAAATTAAAGTATCATTACCCGCTTCGCCATTTAGATGATCACTACCACCATTAGATATTAAAATATCATCGCCATTGCCGCCGTAAATATAGTCATCGTTAACACTACCTGTTAGCGTATCATTGCCATCACCACCATATAATACAGAATTTTCACTATCTAGCGTTAGTACATCGTCACCATCAGTACCAACGATCTTTCCACCTGTTAAAGTATCTATAGTTTCTTTATCCCAGACCGTGCCATCGTCGAAATAGATGTTGTCAACACCTGCAAAACTGGAGCCAGTCTCAAACTGATCGTATAGATTTATCTTTCCATCAGCTGTCGATATTTCTAGGCTGTTATCATTTCGAGTTAGATTAATATCAGATGGATTAACGCCTTTTAGATTTAGTCTATTCACTCCATTGTAGTCTTGAATAGTCAGTAGTGGACTATTTACAAAATCTCTGACGTCAATGACATAAGCATCATCTCCTTGTCCACCATTAAATCTAATATTACCAGATGAATTGCCGCCATAAATTAAAGTATCATTACCCGCTTCGCCATTTAGATGATCACTACCACCATTAGATATTAAAATATCATCGCCATTGTCACCATAGATGTAATCGTTTCCGACAGAGCCTTTTACGATGTCAATAATATCCGCTGACTCAAAGTACTCTGAGGCGGTAGACATTACAAAATCTAGAGAAGTACTATTTCCAGCCACATCAGACGCTTGAATTTGGTAATTGCCCTCTACAAATGGAATGTTAGTGACATCAGCAAGTGGTACCAAAGTACCGTTTTCTAGCTTAAAGGCTTGCAACGTGTCTTGATCGATATCTGCATTAACTTCTAACTGATTGGTAGCCGTATTGAAATTTAGAATTTGACCTAATATAGGAGCGGTAGTGTCGATAGTGATGTCTCTTACAGCGGTAAAGCTTTCATTAAGCGCTTCATCTGTTACCTTGGCTCTAAAGCTATAGTCACCATCTGCTAAGTTAGAAGCCGTACCGTTTGCCAATACTGCCCAAGTCGCGCCTTGATCGGTTGAATACTGATATTCAACTTGGCTATCTGCTTCATTATTTTTAATGGTTAGATCAAAAGTATTGTCTTGAGTAACGCCATCGTCTTGAGATATACCTGTATCTTCAAAATTATTGAAGACTAATTCACCTGGCTCTGGAGGCATTGTGTCTGAGGTGATATTGACACGATAAGCACCAATATAACTCCCTTGTAAGTCAACTACTTTGATATCGAACTTCTCTGCCAACTGATCTGGGTCTAAACCAAGCTCATTGCCATTCGAACGATAGATGTAAGAGCCGTCAGCTGATAGCTCAAGTTGACCATTGTCTGTATCTATAACAATAGGACTAGATGCTGAACTGCTTGCTTGAGATATCAGTGATTGTCCGTTTATCTGAAGCTCATAATCATTAGGTGCGTTGATACCGCCGTCGTCATCAGCAAAGATATTACCCATGATACTCTGATAGCCTACAAACTCAGTTTTTTCAACGTCTTTAAACTCAACGACATCAAGACTAATGGTTGAACCGTTTTCTTGTATACCTATACTTAAAGTATAAATACCTGGGGAAAGGTTACTACCTAAACTCTTATTATATGAACTTGATCCTGCCGAGAAAACATTAATATTCCCTGAAGAAGAGCCTGATGGACCAGTTAATGTATAACTACCATTTGCGTTAATATTTCGAGAAGAATCAAAAAGACTTAAAGTTACACCTGCATTATCACCCGTTACTTCAAAAACTATAGTGTCATACAAAGTATTGGATGACTGCTTATCTACTAATACTTGCTTTTCACTAACAACAGTAGTTTCAAACGTTCCTTGTAGTTCACGGTTATACACTTCGCTGAATGAGTTAACCGTCACATTGGCAGTTTGAGTAATGGTTTCTGTACCATCAGTGATTGTATAGGTAAAGTTGTCTGAGCCATTAAAGTTAGTATTAGGCGTATAGCTGTAGCTACCATCAGCATTAACTACCACTGTGCCATTGCTGGCATCGGTAGCTAGGACGAATGTCAGTTCATCACCATCGACATCGGTAGCTGTTGCTAGTTGACCTTCAGCAACGGTGTCTTCTATAGCGGCAATAACACTGTCTTCAGCCACTGGTGCATCATTAATCGGTGCAACATCAATCGTTGCGGTTTGAGTTATCACGCCACCTTGACCATCATCAATGCTATAGATAAAGCTGTCTGAGCCATTAAAGTTGGCATTAGGGGTGTAGCTATAGCTGCCATCTGCATTGACGATAACAGTGCCATTAACGGCAGTGTCTTTTAATGCATAAGTTAATTCATCACCATCTGCATCAGTAGCGGTAGCCAATGTGCCAGTTGCTTCTGCGTCTTCATTGGTACTGCTGCTGCTGTCAGTGGAGACGGGTAGATCATTGACTGAAGCAACAGTGATCGTAGCCGTTTGAGTAATGGTTTCTGTACCATCAGTGATTGTATAGGTAAAGCTGTCTGAGCCATTGAAGTTGGCATTTGGTGTATAGCTGTAGCTACCGCTTGCATTGACTATTGCTGTGCCATTGCTGGCACCTGAGTCTAGGGCAAATGTCAGATTATCACCATCAACATCGGTAGCGACAAGCTGACCTTTTGCGACCGTGTCTTCATCAGTACTGATACTGCTGTCTTCAGCCACTGGCGCATCATTGACGGCAGCGACAGTAATCGTAGCAGTTTGAGTGATCATGCCACCTTGACCATCATCAATGGTATAAGTGAAGCTGTCTTCACCATTAAAGTCAGTATCAGGGGTGTAGCTATAGCTGCCATCCGCATTGACGATAACAGTACCATTGGCGGCATTGTCTTTAATGGCATAGGTTAAATTGTCGCTATCCGCATCAGTGGCTGCTTCTAATTGACCAGTCGCTACGGTATCTTCGGTAGCTTCGATGTTTGAATTTTTGGAGACAGGTAGATCATTGACTGAAGCAACAGTGATCGTAGCCGTTTGAGTAATGGTTTCTGTACCATCAGTGATTGTATAGGTAAAGCTGTCTGAGCCATTAAAGTTGTCATTTGGTGTATAGCTATAGCTGCCATCTGCGTTGACAACGACTGTGCCATTGTTAGCATCGGTATCTAAGGCGAATGTCAGATCATCACCATCGATATCGGTAGCGACAAGCTGACCTTTTGCGACCGTGTCTTCATCAGTACTGATACTGCTGTCTTCAGCCACTGGCGCATCATTGACGGCAGCGACAGTGATGGTTGCGGTTTGAGTGGTCATGCCGCCTTGACCATCATCAATGGTATAAGTGAAGCTGTCTTCACCATTAAAGTCAGTATCAGGGGTGTAGCTATAGCTGCCATCGGCATTGACGATAACAGTACCATTGGCGGCATTGTCTTTAATGGCATAGGTTAAATTGTCGCTATCCGCATCAGTGGCTGCTTCTAATTGACCAGTCGCTACGGTGTCTTCGGTAGCTTCGATGTTTGAATTTTTGGAGACAGGTAGATCATTGACTGAAGCAACAGTGATCGTAGCCGTTTGAGTAATGGTTTCTGTACCATCAGTGATTGTATAGGTAAAGCTGTCTGAGCCATTAAAGTTGTCATTTGGTGTATAGCTATAGCTGCCATCTGCGTTGACAACGACTGTGCCATTGTTAGCATCGGTATCTAAGGCGAATGTCAGATCATCACCATCGATATCGGTAGCGACAAGCTGACCTTCTGCGACCGTGTCTTCATCAGTACTGATGCTGTTGTCTTCAGCCACTGGTGTATCATTGACTGCTGCAACAGTGATGGTTGCGGTTTGAGTGGTCATGCCGCCTTGACCATCATCAATGGTATAAGTGAAGCTGTCTTCACCATTAAAATCGGCGTTTGGCGTATAGCTGTAACTACCATCTGCATTGACGGTAACAGTGCCATTGGCGGCATTGTCTTTAATGGCATAGGTTAAATTGTCGCTATCCGCATCAGTGGCTGCTTCTAATTGACCAGTCGCTACGGTGTCTTCGGTAGCTTCGATGTTTGAATTTTTGGAGACAGGTAATTCGTTAGCAGGTAATTTTGGTGAGCTATCGCTTGAATTACTACTTATAGCTGCTACTCCTAACGCGGCAGCACCAATTGAACCCAGTAGAGCACCATTGCTGATGCCTTCGATTAATGAAGCATCACCTAGCATCTCTGATACAAGTGTTGTATAGGATGTTTCTGAAGCTATTTGTGTCGTTGCGCCTGTTTCAGCACTTACATAATTAAACTCAACAAAACCTATATCACTCACTGTACCAAGTGTAATATTATCAGTTAGATAATAATCCTCAATAGTGAGCAATGCCTCACCATTTTCATCTGCAATCAGTAAGTTATCAGCCACTTTCTTAGCTTGTAATTTTTTGGCGGGTTGGCCTGTCTTAGAATCTATTAAAGTAATCTGCATACCTTCTTCAGCGACTATTTTAGTAGGTTGATTACTATTTAATACTTGATTTACTAAGTCAGCATTATTTTTTTGCAAGATGAGCTGAGTTGCTTGTGCCATTAGATATCCTTATTAGAACTTCTTATGGGTTAAGAAGTATTTATGTTTAGAGTGGTTTGTGTTGTAAATAGGTAACATTAACTAACAACAATTATAATAACCTACATAAGTTTAATTTAATAGTGGATAAGACTGTACTTCTTAGTTTCCTATTTCATTGCATAATAAGTATTTAGTGAGAAACATTGTGAAGTTTGTAAGATACAAGAAAGTGTGAGTAGGTCGATTGATAATTGTTCAAGAGTATATAAGTACAACAGAGAGACAATTATAGTATCGTTAGTTTATGCTCATATGGCTATATGAAGTGATAGTGAACAGTTAGATTATTATGCTTTTCTCATAACGGATTTTGAAGTAAAAGGTCTTCAGTATAAAAAATATACCAGCATATTTGTGAACAAACTGCGAGTATAGCGGCTTTATTAAATGAAGGTAGCTGAATAGAGTAGGATGAGCCATACTTTTGGGGATAGGTTATTATTCTAGATAAAGTGGCTAAATTTAGTGACTTTGGAAGGTTTAGGTGGTGAGTACCAAGTCAGTAACGAAATGAAATTGTTAAATCTTTTAATAACTACGATGTAAGCAACTAAACAAGCATAAAGCCACCGCAACTACCTATTTAACTAGGTAGCTTTGGTGGTTTTTTAGGTTTTGGTAAAGGTGTTTTTGCGTCACCAGTTTGCTTGTCATCAGAGTTAGTGTGGTCTGGCTCATCACTAACAACATCGTTATCAATCGCACTTATCGTTTTGGTGGCCTTATCGTATTGAATATCATCAGTATAAGGAACGCTGTTTAGTTCGTCATCAACTAAACCATCGTCCAGATCCATTACCCTTTCAGGAGAGTTGTACGGCTGCGTATGCTCATCTGACGGCTGCTTTTCATAGTTGATGTCGGTATTGGTCTGGGAATGTTGAGCATCAGCATGTTTAGATTCAGGTAGTATCCTGACATCAGACAGACGCCTTACCACATAATTACTTGGTATAGATTTGCCATTTTTTTGTGCGGAAGTATCATCAAATATCATGTGACCCTGACTATCGATACGCGCATATTTCATAGGCTTATCACGTGGCCAGAAAAAATCAGATGGATGACTAATAATATGGCCAAATACCAGCTTTGTGAGGCGACTCCATTCAAAAAATCGAACTTCTTTAGAACGTAGGGCGACAAACAGTGCCAACGAAAAGCTAACGATCAAGTTGACCAGACCAATAAGTGCCACGCCAAGTATAGAAATTAGGATGAGGCTCCAGCTGATGTCATCAGCAGATATATTGAATAGTCCGTGTGCCAAGTTTGCTGAAGCAAAGGCAATGTGACGAATATCAATTGGTAAGCCGAAGATATAGCCGATAGTCGCGGTACTACCTAAGAACACCCCGAATAAGAAGTTACCCATGATAGCGCCCAAGTTGGCCTCTATAAAGCCGCCTAAACGCTGAAGCCATGAACTAGGCAATATGTATTTTAATAATTTGTGACGTTGTATACGCGCGCCTACGTTGTTATAAACTGCCAAGTTATCGTAGTAGCCGGCAATCAAACCAGATAAGAACAGGTAAACCCCCGCAATGGCAGCATGGGGTAGTGCTAATGAGTGAAAGGGGTCGAGATCATGTAACAGGTGTCCTGCTTTTTCGGTATCGATCATTGGCGCGCCAGTATATTGCAACCAAGCAAAAGAGATAATCAAGGCGACGGGTACGGCTAACATGACGTTACCCATGATAGCGATAAACTGGGTGCGCAAGATATCGACGACTAATTCTGATAGCTTAGTCAACTGATGTGATTTTTTACCAGAGCCTTCAGATATGGTAGAAGCGATTGCAGCCGCGGTCATGGCTGGCTGCTTGGTCGCGACTGTGCCGCGAATAACATGAATAAATACGAAGCCCAAACCATAAATCATACTGTTGATGAACGCGCGACCCATGGGTGCGAGCGCTAAGTGATACGCCAGTATTTTTATAGTTGCCATAAATGCAATGACAAAGCCACCAATAGAGGCTTTTTTGAGCATCTTTTGATAGCCAGCTTTGTCGGTACTAATATAATGCTCACCGACGCGGCTGGCATTTTCTGTGACTTTACGAGAGAGCAGTTTAGTATTATTATCAATCAAATAACCAATACTATAGCGCTGATTAGCCGTAGTGATAAGCGCCTGTATCAGTTCAATAACAGCGCGATCTCGCTTTTGATTATCGTCTGTGACCAACTCAGTCAAAATCCGCATACGCTGCAAACTTTGATCTAGACGCAGCATCATATTAGTCAAACGGATGGAGATACCGGTCTTATAAATCCGCTTGCGTACAGTAGCAACAATATCTTCGCACTGTTCAAGCATAACCAATAATGGTGCGGGGTCGACTGCTTGCTCAGGCGTGATATCTGTCAAGGTATCAAGCTCATGTGCTTGACGATATTGATTGACAAAGAGTACGGCTTCTTGATTTTGTGCAACAAAAGATGCTGAGTAGTTCAGTATCTGCGGATAGGACTCCATCAAATCAGGATGCAAGCCGATACCGCTGATGCGATAAGACAAAATGATAATGGCGTTTAAAATACTGTTTTTTGCGGTAGCGACTAGGTTTAAGTGTTTCTCTTCTACGCGAACCAGCTCAACCAATTTGTCCCATTTTTCCTTTTCAATATTGGCCAGCCAACGTTCATCAGAGCGTTTATTAAATAAGTAGCTCACCAGTTCAACGACAGAGTCATCTTGTGGTAATAATGGTAAAAACCGATGGCCAATCAAACGGCGTAAACTGTTAAAGAACCCTTGATCGGACATGATACCAGTGTCGGTATACAGCGCGATTTGTCGATATTGGATAATCAGTTTTAGCACAAAACTAGACAGCCCATCACCATATTCTGGATGCTGATGTATGATATCAATAAGGGATTGAATTTTTTCGTTGGCCAATGCAGGTTCTTTATCACTGACTCGTAGCTCATCAATCAAGCGTTTGAGTACCGCAGGATCTGGCACGTCGCTCAAGGCGGTAATCTGTTGTAAAATGCGTTTTAATTCTGACACGTCGCACCCTTTATCATGGTTGTTTCAGTCGTTTTTATTATTTAAGTCGGTATAAGTGGTTGAGTAATGTTTACCAATCGTTCAATTGTAGTCGAGCGACATCTTGTCTTGCGTTATTTTAATCGGAACTGCCTATTGATATTGAATTATTTTGTTAGCAGTTATTTTGACAAAAAAAAGGACAGTAACACGACTGTCCTTTTAATCAAGGTATTTTAGGTGAGTTGTAAAGCTAGCTTAGCTTGCAGGAACATCAAAATAAGCAAGATCAAAGTTCATCATTGGGTCACTACCAGCTTTGACCATTTGTGCATGAGCATCGATACGCGGTAAGACACGACCGACGAAATAGTCAGCAAGCTTGGCTTTATTGGTATAAAACTCACCTTCTTTGCCATTAGCAGCTTCTACCATCAACGCAAACATGTACGAGTAAGCAAGGTAGCCAAACGCATGCATGTAGTCAACCGCACAGCCATTGATTTCGTTTTTGCGTTCACCGATATTGTTAAGCACAGTGGTGGTTAGCTCTTCGATGGTATCTGCTGCATTCAACGTAGCTTGTTTGATAGCGTGGTCTGCTTGCATGTTGCTAACAAAGTCACGAATCTCACCCAAGAAGTGAGTGACGTACTTGCCGTTGTTACGAGCAACTTTACGACCTAGTAAGTCAAGCGCCTGAATACCGTTGGTGCCTTCATAAATCTGTGCAATACGTGTATCACGAACGATCTGTTCCATACCCCATTCGCGGATATAGCCATGACCACCAAATACTTGCTGACAATCAACAGTGGCTTCCAGTGCTTTATCAGTCAGGAACGCTTTAGCAACTGGTGTTAATAGAGCAACACGAGCCGCAGCCGCTTTGGCTGACTCAGGATCGGTACTAAACTTCTCTTCATCAAGGTTTTTGGCAACGTACATCGCAAAACAGCGCGACGCTTCCGTGTTTACTTTGGCGTTCAATAGCATACGACGGACGTCAGCATGATGGATAATAGCATCAGCGGGTTTTTCTGGGCTTTGTAGCTGTGTATCGCTACGGCCTTGACCGCGGTCATTGGCATATAACGCTGCATTTTGATAGGCAAGCTCAGAACCACCAAGGCCTTGCAAGCCCATAGTGACACGCTCGTAGTTCATCATGATGAACATAGATGATAGACCAGTATTTTCCGCGCCAACCATCCAGCCTTTGGCGTTATCAAAGTTCATGACACAAGTCGCAGAGGCTTTGATACCCATTTTGTGTTCGATAGAGCCTACCGCTAACGTATTGCGCTCGCCTAAGCTACCATCTGCATTGACCAAGAATTTTGGTACGACAAATAGTGAGATGCCTTTTGAGCCTTCTGGTGCATTTGGTGTTTTTGCCAATACCAAATGAATGATATTGTCAGTAAGGTCATGCTCACCACCAGTGATAAAGATTTTGGTACCAGAGATATCATAGCTACCATCATCATTAGGCACGGCTTTGGTTTTGATAATACCCAAATCAGTACCAGCATGCGGCTCTGTCAAGCACATAGTGCCAGCCCATTCGCCGTTGTACATTTTTTCTAGATAAGTTTGCTTTTGCTCTTCAGAGCCAGCCGCATTTAAGCAAAGCGTCGCACCAACCGTTAGGTTTGGATACAGAGCAAATGATTGGTTAGCAGTAAAAACCATCTCTTCGGTGAGCATGGTAACCATTTTAGGGAAGCCCTGACCGCCGTATTCAGCATTACCGCTTAAGCCGACCCAGCCTGACTCAGCATATTGCTTATAGGCTTCTTTGAATCCTGTCGGAGTCGTGACGACGCCATCACCCTCGAAAGTTGCGCCTTCTTCATCACCGCTACGGTTAATAGGAAGTAGAATGTTTTTTGACAGTTTTCCCATTTCTTCTAAAATCATATCGACAGTTTCCATGTCGACATGAGCCAAGTTTTCGTTGTTTTGCCAAAACTCTGGCGCCTTGAATACGTCATTTAAGATAAAGCGCATGTCATTAAGAGGGGCATTATAAACAGCCATAAACATTCCTTTGGTTCAAATAATTAAAATTGAAGTTGTTAAGATTATCAACTGTTCTTTTGGTATAACCTTAGCGATTAATAATCAAAGTTTAACAAATAAGCTTGTGAGCGAGTGTATTTCTTCGTGAATTGTGCGTACACCAAAAGTTAGCAGCGGCTATTGAAGTGCTTATAGATACCTTACTGATAACCAGAATGTGAGAAGGTAGACAGGTCGGTACTTATAGATAGTTGCTACTGTTAAAACTATGTCGATAGTCGTCATAAGCATACGCAAAACAAAGCGGCAACACACCGAAGTATGTTGCCGCTCAGGATTACACGATTGCAAAGTTTAGCGCTTTAATTAAAAGGCAAACTGATCAACGTCCATGCTCATGTATGGCTCTACACCAGTGCTGATACGCTGTACGTGCGTAGTAGTACGTGGCAATAGCTTAGCAAAGTAGAACTGAGCCGTTTTAACTTTAGCGTCATAGAATGCTTTTTCGCCAGTACCGTTTGCGATAGCAGTCTGAGCAACCAGTGCCATACGTGCCCATAAGTAGGCTAGGGTGACATAACCACTGAAATACATATAGTCTACTGCAGCGCCGCCGACAGCGTCTGGCGTTTCAGTTGCTTGCATGCCGATGCGTGCAGTCAAATCGCCCCATTCTTTAAGATGCTTGGCAAGTGGGCGAATGAACTGACCCATCTCGTCATTTTCTTTGTTTTCTTCACAGAATTCTTGGATAACGTTTACAAAGTTCGCAAGTAGCTTACCTTGTGAACCTAGGACTTTACGGCCTAACAAGTCAAGTGCTTGAATCTCTGTGGTACCTTCGTATAAGCAAGAAATGCGCGTATCACGTACGTTCTGCTCCATACCCCATTCGCTAACGAAACCATGACCACCATAAACCTGAATACCATGGTTAGCAGCTTCTAAACCTGTTTCAGTCAAGAACGCTTTAGCAATTGGTGTCAGTAGTGATAACATTTGGTCAGCAAACTTCAACTCTTCGCCTTCGCCTTTTGCGACGGTATCTGCAAAATGTGAGAGATAATAAACTAGCGCACGACCACCTTCAGCAAAGGCTTTTTCAGTCAATAGCATGTTACGAACCGCTGGATGTACGATGATAGGATCAGCCGCTTTTTCTGGTGCTTTCGTACCTGATAGTGAGCGCATCGCTAAGCGGTCTTTTGCATAAGTCAATGAACCTTGGAATGCATACTCTGCTGCAGTCAAACCTTGCACGGCAGTACCGATACGTGCCACGTTCATAAAGGTGAACATACACTGTAGGCCACGGTTTTCAGGTCCAATCAAGTAACCTGTTGCGCCATCGAAGTTCATGACACAAGTTGCAGAGGCTTTGATACCCATTTTATGTTCGATAGAGCCACAAACAACATTGTTGCTTTCGCCAACGCTACCATCTGCGTTAACCGTCATTTTAGGAACGATAAACAATGAGATACCTTTGGTGCCAGCAGGTGCGCCTGGTAGACGAGCCAATACAATGTGGATGATGTTACCGGTTAGGTCATGCTCACCGGCAGAGATGAAAATCTTTTGCCCCGTGATGCTATAGCTCCCATCTTCTTTAGGCTCAGCTTTGGTACGGATAATACCCAAGTCAGAACCCGCATGCGCTTCAGTAAGACACATGGTGCCTGACCATTCGCCAGTGACCATTTTTTCTAAATAAGTTTGCTTTTGCTCGTCAGTACCATGATGCTCGATGGTTTGGATAGCACCATGTGATAGGCCAGGGTACATAGAAAATGACCAGTTAGCCGTACCAACCATTTCATTGATGACAGTAGATAATGAGAACGGCATGTTTTGACCGCCAAAATCTTCTTCAGCAGATAAAGCAGGGAAGCCAAGCTCACAATACGCGTCATAAGCTTCTTTAAAGCCTTTTGGCGTGGTGACCTTACCATTATCAAACTTACAGCCTTCAGCATCACCGCTTTGGTTCAATGGTGACAGTTCGTTTTCAGCAAAGCTTGCAGCCATTTCAAATAGGCTGTCCATTAGCTCACGGTCAGCTTCTTGGAACGCAGGCAAAGTTTTGTAGTGGCTTTCACTATCGAGTAGTTCATGCATAACGAATTGGATATCACGTAAGGGCGCTTTGTATTGCATAACTTCCTGTCCTTTTTGGAATGTAACCGATCATAGCCAATAATGAGCATATGGTCGCACTATCCTCTAGTGCGTTATTCTTACCTAGCCAATCTGAAAATCTAAATAAAGGATAAACAGTAAAGCAGGTCAACCATGCTATCGATTACATAAAATAGTGTTGAAAAGAGTGGTGATTGTCAGAGTCAATGAGAGATTAAATATGCTCTAACAAATTCACTATAAAAGATAGGCTTTCATAGGTGATTATACAAGTTTGGTGACAGGACTGATAAGTCATGAACCTATCTTGCATCGGTTATGCAATCGACGTTAGGCGCTAGGAAGCAGCAGCATTAAGCATATGAAAACTCTAACGTTACTAAGACAGATAGTCCTCTATATGATTAGTATTAACATGAAAAAATGACAGCCAAAAAAATAGCGTTCGCCATAAAGACAAACGCATCAGTACAAATTACAACACTATTTGGTAGAACTGAGCATGTAAGTTATGTCACAGATATAAACGTGATAAACATTAAACATGCTCGTATGCTAGGAGTCTGAACATAGTAGCTTATGATTAATAACTTATAACTTATAACTTATAACGAATAGTTTAGCGTTTACTCAGAAGCATTTTGTTTAATCAGCATCTCAGTGGCGACATCAGCAGCCACGGGTTTACTAAACCAATAGCCCTGACCAATTTTGCAACCCATATCTAACAACACATCGCGCTGCTGCTCAGTTTCGATACCTTCAGCAACGACCTGCATGTCTAAAGCGACTGCTAAGTCTAAAATGGCTTTTACAATTGCGTGTTGGGTACGATCAGTTTCAATATTGGAGATAAAGCTCTTATCAATCTTGATAAAATCAAATGGGTATTCTTGCAAGTAGCTCAATGATGCATAACCAGTACCGAAATCATCGAGCGCTAGACGTACGCCAAGCTCTCTAAGCGAGTTAAGCTGTTTTTTTACATTATCATGACGCTGAATCAAAGACGACTCGGTCACTTCAATGTGCAATTGATGGGCAGCAACGTCATTCTCGGTCAGTAGTGTGCTTACCATATCAAAGAAGTCAGGGTGGCTGAACTCAGCAGCATCAGCGTTGATACAGACGTGTTGATGAAACCCTTGCTGTTGCCAAATGGCTAGTTGTTTGACAATTTTAATGGCCAGTTGCGAAAACAAATCAAAGGAGAGCTTGTGCGCGATAATGGCATTGATAAAATGAACGGGCTTGAGCAATCCGCGAGTAGGGTGTTGCCAACGTACCAATGCTTCAAAACCTGTGATAGCACCAGTCTCTAATGAGAACTTTGGCTGATAATAAGGAACGAATTGACCTTCAATGGTAGCAGTCCTAAGCTCAGATTCTAACTCTAAACTGCCAGCGGTAGCGCTTTCAATGGCCTCATCGTACCAACGTATATCATCGCCTCCATGCTGCTTGACATAGTCCAATGCTTTTTCTGCTTTGGTCAATAAACCCGTTACTTCGTTATCGTCTTTTGGAAAACAGCTCACACCCACAGAAATATGGTAATAGATATTTGCATCTGTCGCATGGCTCTTGTCAGTAGAGAAGGGACGCTCACACATTTGCATGAGTGTGTCTAGCTGATGACGTACCATATTGGCATCTTTAACTTCAAATAATAGCGCAAAATCATCACCCCCAAAGTGAGAAAAAGAGCGTAAATTATGCAGTTTGAGCTTTTCGACTTCTTCTACAAAGTTTTTTATCAAGTCATTGGCACCATCAGGCCCTAGTAGGCTGGCAAGATTGCGATAACGATCAATATTTAAGCGTACAAGGACAACCTCTTGATAACTATCCAATAGCATGTCACTTGTCTGACTCAAAAACACCTTGCGGTTTGGGAGCCCCGTGAGCTGATCATAGTTGAGCAAATGGGCGACCTGTTTTTGATCTTTAATAACTGCAGACATATCACGCAGCATACCAATATGATAAGACATTTGATCTATATAAATTCTGCGATAAGTAATATGACAGTCAATATTCTGTCCATAACGGTTGGCCATCGAAAAATCAAGTTCATAAAAACCATGTTCGTTTAAGTTTTTCTTGATATCTTTTAGAATTACTTGCTCTTCTTCTGATAAAAACTCAGCAGCATAAATACCAAGTGGCCGACCAACCAAGAACTCTTCTTTGTAGCCAATCAAAAGCTCATAACTGGCATTAACAGATAAATAACGTAGATTTTCGTCTAGTATAAAAATGGCGTCTTCAAGCTGTTCACATAGCGTACTCATCAACTGCTGCTTGATTGATACTGGAATAGTGTCAAAATTGCTCATAATAGTGGCTCACAAAAGATAAGGGCTTATAAAAATAAGAACTGCATTATCAATTTATTAACATTGAGTTGGCATCGCGTTTTACTATGCACGATACAGAACAGACATTATTCTGGACTATAAGCATAAAAGATAAAAACTACGATAGTCATACTAATACTTATCAGTTTTTACTAGGTGCTTAAGGCATGTAAAGTAGCTAACGCTACCACTGGTGCAGTCTCGGTACGCAAGACTCTTGTGCCGATTTGCCAAGGCTTAAAGCCAACACTCTCCGCTTGCTGACATTCATCTTGACTCAGACCACCTTCAGGCCCGATCAACAGTTTGATATAAGGGGTCTGTTGTTTGAGAGTATCGGGTAAAGCGTTAGGCATAGCAGGCTGTCCTGCTGCTGGTACACTCATTTGCATACATAGATCTGCAGCGTTTGCTAATACTTGATAGTAAGGATCATGACTAAGCACAGAAACGATAGAACTGACGGCCATTTGCGTCTTTGTAACGTCAGTAGCCATAGCCTCAGTAGTCTTAGCATCAGAATTGGTATTGCTTAGCCATTCATTGATAGATTGTGGCGCAAGAATGAGGGGCGGACGATTAAGACCGCATTGTTCACAAGCGGCAATCGCTACTTGTTGCCAATGTGCCAGTTTCTTTTCAACTTGAGCAGGTTTTAATGTGACTTCGCCATGGTGGCTGCTGAGCAACTGAATAGCAGTTACCCCAAGCTCAGTTGCTTTTTGAATAGCATAATCCATACGCTCACCGCGGCTCATTACCAAACCAATCTGAGTGATAGTAGGCGGCGTACGATCGTCGTCTATATGTGTAAGCAAAGTAGCAGTGGCATTTTTTTTACTGATTGCCTGTAGCTCTACTGTATATTCGCCGCCAAATCCATCGAACAAGATCCCTTGATCACCAATACTTGCTCGTAGTACACGGCACCAGTGATGGACAACGCTATCTGGCAATTCGACATTGCTACCTAGCGGTAACTCACCCAATTTAGGCAGTGGTGAGGTATCAGTATTGTCGTTGTTAACGGCATAAAAAAAACGTCGCACGTGGTCTTATTCCTATTATTTGATTGAGTATAGTTATTATTAGATCTATAGAATATCACTTGAGACAATTAATGACATTTGTTTTATGAGAATTTTTCTTAATAAAGAAAATTATTTTTAGAGCAGTATTATTACACAGTGAAGAAATTTTTAAAAATCAAATAAGATAAAGTGTATGAATAAAACGGTAAAGGGTTATTGGTCAAAATTTTGACAATAAAAAACTGGCGCTCCTAAAAGCGCCAGTCATTAATAATGTCTTCAGGAATGATTAAAGGATATTCTAGAATGCTTACAAGTTTAAGCAGTCAATCCCAATGCTTCTACCAAGCGTTTGTTTGGCTCAACTTTGTTCATGCTATAAAAATGCATGGCAGGTACGCCCTCGGCAATCAAGCGTTCACACAAGCGATAAACCACATCAAAGCCAAACTCACGAATAGCCTTACGGTCATCACCAAAATCCGTCAGCTGTTTACGTACATAGCGCGGAATATCAGCGCCACAGCTATCAGCAAAACGCAAGAGATTGCTTGAATTGGTAATTGGCATGATACCAGCGACCAAAGGCTGAGCTACTGTATCAATACCGCGTTTCTCTAACTTATCACGCAAGTACAGATAGCTGTCAGCGTTGTAGAAAAACTGGGTAATCGACGCATTGGCACCAGCTTGGTATTTATTTACCAGATTATCGATATCAAACTCAAAGCTACGCGCTTGTGGGTGCATCTCAGGGTAGGAAGCCACTTCGATATGGAAGTGATCACCTGAATGCTCACGAATGTACTTTACCAAATCTACCGCAAATGGTAGCTCACCCATGCCCACCTGACCTGATGGCAAGTCGCCGCGTAGCGCTACTAAGCGTCTAATACCTAAAGTCTTATAATACTCGAGCAATTCAGCGATTTCACTTTTGTCATCGCCAATACAAGACATGTGCGGCGCGATTTCAGTGGTACCACGCGCACTTAGTGCCTGTACGATATCTAAGGTGCGGCTACGGGTTGAACCGCCCGCACCATAAGTTACCGAAAAATAAGCTGGCGACAACTTATTAAGCTCATCATAAGTGCTGAGAAGCTTTTCGTGACCTTGCTCGGTCTTTGCAGGAAAGAACTCAAAGGAGAAAGCAGGCTTACTCACAGTCAGGCTCCTTTTAGTATTTATAAGCATCAGGCTTGAATGGACCTTCAACTGGCACACCCAAATACTCAGCTTGCTTTTGGGTCAGCTTGGTTAGCGTACCGTTAAAGCCTGCAACCATCGCAGCGGCTACTTCTTCGTCTAACTTTTTAGGCAATACTTTTACGTATAGGTTGTCAGTACGTTGGTCAGCTGGCAAGTCAGCGAATTTTTCTTCGAACAGATACATTTGAGCCAATACTTGGTTGGCAAATGAGCCGTCCATCACGCGTGATGGGTGACCAGTTGCGTTACCTAGGTTTACTAGGCGACCTTCAGCAAGCAAAATCAAATAATCGTTTTCATCGTCTGAGCGGAAGATTTGATGCACTTGTGGCTTAATCTCAACCCAGCGCCAGTTATCACGCATAAATTGGGTATCGATTTCGGTATCAAAGTGACCGATGTTACATACCACAGCACCAGGTTTAAGGGCTGCTAACATATGTCTATCACAAACATGGTAGTTACCAGTTGTGGTGACGATCATATCAGTATCTTCAAGCAAGCGCTTGTTGATGCTAGCTGCGCCGCCCGTGTTATCACCGTCGATGTATGGTGATAATACTTCAAAACCGTCCATACATGCCTGCATAGCACAGATAGGGTCAACTTCTGAAACACGTACGATCATGCCTTCTTGACGTAAGCTTTGTGTAGAGCCTTTACCTACATCGCCATAACCGATAACTAAAGCGCGGCGACCAGCAAGGAACATATCGGTAGCGCGTTTGATAGCATCGTTTAAGCTATGACGGCAGCCGTATTTGTTGTCGTTTTTAGACTTGGTAACTGCATCGTTGACGTTGATGGCTGGTACTTTAAGCGTACCTTTACCAAGCATCTCAACCAAGCGATGAACGCCAGTGGTGGTCTCTTCTGAAATACCGTGGATGTTATCAAGAAGCTCTGCATAATCATTGTGAATCAAAGCAGTCAAATCACCGCCATCATCCAAGATTAAGTTAGCATCCCAAAGTTGGCCTGATGCTTCGCCGCCAACATGGACTTGCTGACGTAGGCACCATTCATACTCTTCTTCTGTTTCGCCTTTCCAAGCATAAACAGAGATACCAGCAGCAGCAATTGCAGCAGCAGCATGGTCTTGAGTTGAGAAGATATTACATGATGTCCAGCGTACTTCAGCACCAAGCGCGACGAGTGTCTCGATAAGTACGGCTGTCTGAATGGTCATGTGGATACAGCCAGCGATTTTCGCGCCTTTAAGCGGCTGGTCTGCTTCGTAGCGACGACGCAAACCCATTAGGGCAGGCATTTCGGCTTCAGCAAGGGTAATTTCACGGCGGCCGTAATCAGCAAGGCTGATGTCAGCGACTTTGTAGTCAGTGAAAGAGGGATCGATCGTATGGGCAGATGGTGTAGTAGACACTGCGTCCATAATATGCTCCTATCAGTGGTTAACGAATGATAAAAAGAATAAAAACGCAGGTGCCGTTGTTTGCGCTGTGAGCGACCAAAAATATGGACTCTCGACAGTTAACCGAGCCTAACATAACCTTTGATTGCATAACTATAGAATGTTAATGCAGTAAATCACTATTATGGCGCAACACCTCTCGGAGGTCGTTATTGTAATAGATGAGTGGTTAATTGTCACCTATTGACTGAGATAAATAGCTGACGCCTTAGACAAACAAAACCTCAAACAGGAATCTATAGCCATAAAAAAGGCCATCGACTGATGACCTTTTTTGTTTTAATGTTTTTTGATACTACTCAGCCAAAATTAGTACCAGTTGTAGGTTAGAGAGGTAAAGTAGTTAATACCGTCAGTATTATAGCCAATATCTGTTATATACTCTTCATTAGTGATGTTATTTAGACGTGCAGTCATAGATAAATTATCAGTAAGTTTGTAGTTACCACTGATGTTCAGCAATCCATAGTTGTCTACAAATTGAGAGTCAGTATTGGTAATTCTGCTGTAATAGTCCCCTACATACTGATATTCAGCGCGTATATCTAAACTTGGCAGACGGTATCCGACATATACCAAGCCCTTGTGTTCAGGACGGTAGGGAAGAGAGTTGCCATCATCACTTCCGCCACTACTGTCTTCTGCCTTCTGGTAGTCATAGCTGCCGCCAAGCAGATAGTCGTTCATTTCCCAGTCAGAGGTTAATGATATGCCTTCAATCTTAGCGCTATTGATATTCTTTGCTTTGAAATTAGAGTAAGCAATTAAATTATCCACATCACTGCGATAACCTGTCAGACGTGTGCTGTGCCGAGTGCTATCGTACTGAGCAAATACTTCATAGTTGTCGCTAGTCTCAGGGTTAAGGTTAAGATCGCCACCATATGCAGGGCTTAAATCATTAAAGACAGGTGCGCGGAAGCCTTTAGCATAGCTCGCACCAACACGAAAATTAGGACTAAGATGCATCGCACCGCCCAAATTATAGGTGGTTTCATCACCATAGCGTGAGTCATCATCGTAGCGTAGGTTAGCTTGAGCATCAAAGCGGTCATTGGCGACGACATAGCCAGCAAAGGCACTTTTGACATTACGGTCATCAATACTGTAAGCCGTACTGTCTAAGTCTTGAGTGAGGTATTCGAGACCATAAACAGCTTCACCAGCTAGCAGCTTGTTTTTACCAACTAAGCTAATCTGGTCTTGAGTACCATCGAATACATTCGGATACTTAGCATAAGACTCACTTTTATCAACAGAGTGACCATATTGGAGCTTAACAGAGGCATCAGGCATATATTGCCAGTCGACATAAGCTTGCGCTGCGCCGTTTTCTTGATCAGCATGAACGTCTTCAAAAATACCGTCGTCATATTCAGTAGTGGATTTACTATACAAGATACTAGCACCTGTCAGTAACGTATCGCCAAAACGCTGATTGACTGCTAGGCTTACACTGTCGCTCTCAAAACCATCAGCGTCTTTGTTATAAGGGTCGTTTTGATTACTGGGATCTGGTCGGGTCGCATTGATACCATCTGTTTCGTTGTGACTGGCTGAAAGGCTTAATGTAGTACCATTAGTATTGGCAAGTTGTGCGCTCGCACCATATACGTAATGATCGTTTGAGCCGATACCTGCGGTAACTGACATGCTACTTCGATCTATATTGCTGCCTTTAGTGAATACTTGAATCACACCACCCATCGCATCCGCACCATAGATGCTAGAACCTGATGCACCATAGAGAACTTCAATTCGATCAATTTGATCAGCAGGTAGCAAGTTTAACGCGGCGCCTCCAGCACTGACTGAGCTATAACGTATACCATCAATCAATACGAGGACTTGTTTGCTATCGTAGCCGCGCATATAAAAGTTTGAAGAAGCGCCAAGACCACCGTTTTGTTTAAAAGCAATGCCTGGCTGACGTTTGAGTACGTCCAAAACGGTTTGACCTTGATAACGTTGTAACTCTTCTTTATTAATTACTCGTGTTTGCGCAATTACATTACTTGTCTTAGTAGGTGTGCGAGTGGCTGTCACGACAATTTCATCAAGCTCAACTTGTGGTAGGTTACTATCGTTGATGGAAGCGTTTTCAGAAGTGGCTGCCATTGCAGTATTTACTGCAAGTAAGCCAAGCGCGCTCAAAATACTTAAACGAAGATAGGTACGTGAAGATGCACGTGATACAGACATAGTCGATTCCAAAGTAATCAAGTTAAAAATGCAGAAATGAGAGGTAACTATTATGACGTAAAAGGGGTCAAAAGTTACAAAAAACAGTATATAAGCAAAACTGTGCTCATTATCTACAAATTAACTTGCTTTATAAACTACTTTAACCTAATTTTTATTCAGGGTAGGCTGAATGTTATTCAGGTTAGCTTGCTAAATAGTCTATTAAAAATTAATTTACCTAAATATTTTATGAGCATCTTCTTAGTTTTATAAGAAAAAGCTGTCTTAATAAATACTTATTATTAGAAATGCACATAGAGTAAAAAATCAAATACCAATACAGTTAGCTACAAAATTGCGTAATCAAAAGTACTGCTGTTATAAATAATTGTTACTATAGTATGGACATCACCTGTCATTTATCATGCCATTTTTAAACTAAGAGGTTTGTTTTGTCTATCAAGCATAATCTGACTCCCAGTCCTTTGCCTAATTTATTCTCTGCTATTACTAAAATGCCAATTATAGTCGCAATGTTATTATTGACTATGCTGTTGAGCATTGCCTTGCCAAATAATGCTTATGCTGTCGAGGCTGGTGCGCTTGGAGTGGGTAATGACAGTAGTGGAGAGACAGTAAGTACGCCATTGCCTGATTCGTTTGGCCGAGATACGCCGCGTCATACGGTACAAGGGTTTATCAGTGCGCTGGGTGAAAATGATTATTTGCTGGCAAGTAATTATCTCAACTTATCAAAGTCCGATAACCCAACGACCGTTGTGCGACAGTTTAAACAGGCACTAGATGCAGGTGGGCGTTTTCAGCCGGATCTACAGATTAGTAACTCACCTGAGGGTAATCTAACTGACCAGCTGCCACCTAGCCAAGAAAATGTCGGTGTGATTAATATCGGAGAGCGAAGTGTTCCGTTACTACTCGAAAGAGTGGTCTCAAAACAGAATGAGCAATATTGGCAGTTCTCTAGCGATACGTTGACCTCAGTACCAGAAGTGATAGAAAATACTGAGCCGACCTTAGTATCGCGCTACACGGTTGATTCTTTAGATGGTAAAAAGCTTTTTGGCTATCAGCTAGCTGATTTGGTTGCCGCGCTCACCATGATTGTGACTAGCTTTGTACTTACTTATGTCGCGGTATGGTTGCTATACCACTTATTAAGGATTGTTTATCCGTATTTGCGTGGTACGCCATTGCCGTTACCTAATAAGGTAATATTGCCACTTTCTGTGGTCATTATGGCATTGATACTATCCGAGGTTATGGTTTATGCAGGGGTTTCGGTGACCCTGCGTGAGCCAGTCAATCGCTTTACGGATATTGCTTCTTGGTTGGCGCTGACTTGGCTACTATTACGAGTGATCGATGCGATATTTACTCGAGCGGTAAATCTAAGCTACAAGAAAAACTATACTGAGCGTGTCTCAATTTTGGGACTGCTGCGTAAGGTCGTCAAAGCGCTATTACTGATATTTGCAGTGATTGTTATTTTTGGCAATTTGGGTTTTGATTTGACCACTGGTATTGCCGCACTGGGTGTGGGTGGTTTGGCGTTGGCCCTTGGTGCGCAAAAGACGATCGAAAACTTAGTTGGTAGTGTCGTCGTCGTCGCAGATTCACCTGTGCGTATCGGTGACTATTGTAAGTTTGGTACTTACGAAGGCACAGTTATTGATATTGGTATTCGCTCATCGCGTGTACGGACCTTGTCGCGGACGATTGTTACGGTACCAAACGGTGATTTTTCATCGATGCAAATCGAAAACTTTACCTCTCGCGATATGTTTCGTTTTTTCCATTACTTATATATTAAGCGTACCGCTGATCTTGACGTAATATTCAAAATGGTTAATGACTTGGATGAATTTATAAAAGAGCATGATTTGACCAATCAAGAATGGAATCAGGTCAATATTTTAGAGCTGCGTCAAGATTGCTATGTTATTCAGTTGCAAGCTTATGTGAATGCTATTGGTATCATTGAGTTCTATGACAAACAAAACGCTTTGTTTGTCGATATACTAAAGAAAGTCGCGAAATATAAAGTAGAACATGCATTGCCGACTCAGCAGTTGATTGTTAATCAAACGGAGCTTGAACATCATGTGGGAAGTAGCACTGATGACTCAGCAGAAGGAGATGAATCAGACAACAGTAGTAACTCTGCTAATAATGAAGTGTCTGATAACAAGGAAGTAAACACAAGCGTATACAGGAAAGATTACAACGACGATGGCGTTGATATTCGTAAAGATAGTGACAAGGCTAAAAATGATGTTGCAAGTCACCACAAATTCTCTATGGCGACCGTCAGCAGAAGTGGTGCGCTTAAGGCACTAAAGCATAAAAGTCATATGCTAAGAAAAAGTAAGTTTAAGCACACTAAAAACAAATCTGGCTTTTCTATATGGAATCAGCCTTAAAAGAGACTTTTTGCTCACGAATGGTAGTGAATAACACTGGCTATGTTTTTTGCTCAATTAGTTATAAAGGTACTGCGGTTTTATCACGTAATAAACCGTAGTACGACCAAAGCAGTAGACTGGCAGCACTACGATAAGGTGACCAATGCTGAGTTAAGTCTTTTAGCTGCTTGGGTGTTGGGCGCTCTGCTAAGCCTAACAACTCCATGGCTGCAACTTTAATGGCCAAATCATCGACTGCAAGTATGTCTGCACGTTTTAGCGAAAATAATAAATACATCTCAGCTGTCCAACGTCCAATCCCTGTCACGGCTGTCAAGGTTGTTATGACTTCTTCATTTGGCAAAGTTTCTAATGCTGAAAAGTCTATATCATGATCCACTAAGGAGCGTACATAACGAGTTTTTTGCTTAGACAATCCTTGCGTCTTCAAAGTATCATCTGTCGCTTCACGTATTGCTTGCGGAGTGATCAATTCTGCATCAACCAACCGTTTCCAAATGCTGGCAGCGGCGGCAACTGATAACTGCTGACCAACCATCGCTCTCATCAACTGCTCAAACCCACCTGCATTATGCCTAAGATTAGGTGTGCCAACCTGTTTATGCACAGGAGCAAACCTTGGTTCAATGGCAATCAGCGCAGCAATCTGCTGTTCTAGTTCGTTAATGTTTTCAATAGTCTGTATATTCATAGTGATTTCGCTTTGCTAATTAGAAGGTGCTCAAGTCTATATATTAATAAAAGGTGAGAAGCTCACATTAAATGGAATGTACATTAAAGAGAGCGTTCATTGAAGGAAACATCGTTATAGTTCATGTCTGAACTATGAATGATTGATAAAAAAAGGACTGCAAATAAGCAGTCCTTTTTATATAGTACCGTATCACTAACAATAGACCTATTCGCCATCTGCTTTAGGTTTTTTAAGTAGTACTAGTACAGCACCGTTACCACCATCTTTTGGTGGCGCAGAGCAAAAAGCTAATACTTCTGGCAATTGACGTAACCAGCCATTGATACAAGTTTTTAAGATCGCTTCACTACCTTTACCATGGACGATTTTTACCATGGTTTCGTTGTTTTGCTTGGCTTGGCTCAACAGTTGAGTCATCGCTTCGCGTGCTTCTTCTATCGTACAGCCATGGATATCCACCGCATCATACCAACGCAGCTTGCCTTTTTTGAGCTGATCAAAGATTTTATTTTGCAGTGTTGGCTGCTTATAAGACAAATAAGCTTCAGCAGCAACAGGGTTCAGTAGTGCTTGCATATCTGACAAGCCTGCGCCTAAATCACTGGCCTCACTACCTTGAGCCGCAGCACGTTTTGATAGTGTCGCTGCATCAGGTTTGCCTGCTCTAGTTGCGCTGGCAGGTGAGCGAACATTTTTGTCTTCTAACTGATTGACACCGTGCATGGCTTGCATAAATAGAACTTTATCGTCATCGATATGTTCACTATCTAGCTGCTTGACTGTCTTTTTTACTTGCTTTTGAGTCGGTAGCGATACCGGCTCAGTTGGCTTTTGATTCTCACCTTCAGGTGAATTGGTATCACGGCCCTTGCTCAGCTGGCCTTTAAGTTCTTTGAGCTGGTCTTGCATTTCTTTTGAAAACAGAGAGTTTGACATAAAAGTTAACGTATCGTTGATTGATGAATGGTTGATTGAACTATGTATATAGCGCAGACATTGTTCAAGCTATTAGTATATATTTAAGCATAAATTATTGAGTTACTTTACCCGTCTGCTGCGACGCCCGCAAGTAAGGATTGTAACGCTTGTCCAGGATGATCAGTTTTCATAAATTGCTCACCGATTAAAAAGTGCTGAATATCATTACTTAGCATAAGGCGAATATCATCACTGCTATGAATACCACTCTCGGTCACGATAAGTGGTTTTTGTTCAGCGCTATCAGTAGCGAGTGCGTCGTTTAAAATATTCTTAAGATCAAGCGTGGTTTGCAGGTCCACATCGAAGGTATTTAAATCACGGTTATTGATACCGTAGATATTGTGCTCTGAGCGTGGCAACTGTAGCGCACGCTCAAGCTCAGATTGGGTATGCACTTCTATTAATACGTCCATACCAAGCTCAATACTAAGTGCATGTAGCTCTTGTACTTGCGCATCATCTAGGCAAGCCATAATGAGGAGGATGCAGTCAGCGCCCATTAGGTAAGATTGATAGATTTGATAGACATCAATCATAAAGTCTTTACGTAATATCGGTAAGCTTGAGGTATTAGCTGCTTGAATAAGATAGATGTCATCGCCCTGAAAGTAATCACGATCGGTCAATACAGACAGACAACTAGCGCCCGCTTGCTCATACTGCTGCGCAAATAGAGCAGGGGTAAAGTTATGATTGATAATGCCTTTAGACGGCGAGGCTTTTTTAATCTCAGCAATGATACCGATACCATTTTCTTTAGTGCCAGCAGCACGTAATGCCGCGGCAAAACCTCGACGCGGTTTATCATCAGCTGCGACCTGTGCTTTCAAGTCCTCTAGAGACAATGCTTCGCGAGCGGCTTTTACTTCTTCTACTTTGGTGGCGACAATGCGCTGTAGCACTGACGGTATGTCTGAATGGGTTGTGGTCATACTGGTATCCGAATATCGTTAAATGTAAATATAGTCAGAAAACTATTAATAACTACTAAGCGGCTACGGCGTTTCCCTTCCTAGATGTACGATTTGTACAATCTATGGTTGGCTGCCTTGTATCCGTTTTAGATTTCTTTGACTATAGACAGTAGATGAGTGCTTATAAGTTAACCTTGAGCGACTAGCTGCTGGGTATAGTTGGCCAAAGACTCAAGTTTGAGTAAAGCATCGCCATTTTGAATGATTTTTTGTGCTCGGCTAACACCGTTAGGGTAGTTGCTGGCAAGTCCTGCAGTATATATCGCGGCACCTGCATTTAGCGCAATCATGTCACGTGCTTTAAGTACGGCACGGTCATGAGTGTCGGCTCCAGATAGCGCAGCACGAATCAACTCAAGGCTTTGTGCTGGAGAGTCGACATCGAGGCCAATAAGAGTTTGTGACTCGATACCCGCATCTTCTGGCATCATGTCATAGACTGATATCTCGCCATCTTTTAGCTCAGCGACTGTGGTCGAAGTCGCAAGACTGATTTCATCAAGACCATCTTTTGCGCCTACTACCATGACATGACGTGCGCCTAAGTTTTTCATCACCTTAGCAATCGGCTCACATAACTGCGCGGTAAACACACCGATGACTAAGTTTGGCGTGCCAGCAGGGTTGGTCAATGGGCCCAAAATATTAAAGATGGTACGTGCTTTTAATTCACGGCGTACAGGGTTGGCATAACTCATGGCGCTGTGATGATTGGGTGCAAATAAAAACCCGATACCTTGGTTTTCGATACAGTCTTTTGCTTGCTCTGGCGTGAGCGCAAGACTGATACCTGCTTGCTCAAGTAAGTCTGAGCTACCAGATTTGGTTGAGACGCCGCGATTGCCGTGCTTAGCAACTTGTGCACCAGCTGCCGCAACAACCAATGCCGATGCAGTCGAGACATTGAACAGATTAGCACCATCACCGCCAGTACCAACGATATCTACCAAGTAATCACAGTTCTTTGGTTCAATATTGGCGGCTAGTGCACGCATGGCACTGGCAGATGCAGTAATCTCGTCGATGGATTCGCCCTTCATACGTAATCCCGTCAAGATAGCGCCCATCATAGCGTCGCTACATCTACCTTGCATGATGATGAGCATCACTTGATACATCTCATCAAAGGTTAAATCGATGTGTTGAAATATTCTACCCAAAGCTGTGGTTAACAGTTGATGTGTTTGCTCATCAGACAATTCTGCAATACTCTCTGGCGTATGCGTTTCTTCTATTTTTGTCGTACTCATTGTAGTCTCACTTACTATTATTTTTTATATGCATCTGTGTGAAATTTGGCATGGGTTTATGAAAGCGGTATTTTTTACCGACGTGCTTTTAGTCAAATCTAGCCAACTTGTGGTAGCTCATCGGATGTTAGAGTAGACAAGCCATGAGTCTGTAAAAAGTTATTGAGCAATTGATAACCTGCTTCGCTCAATATCGACTCAGGATGGAACTGGACGCCTTCTACAGCCAGCTCCTTATGGCGAATACCCATGATTTCCTCAATACTACCATCAGCATTCTGTGTCCATGCGGTGAGTTCAAGGCAGTCTGGCAAGCTTGTCTTATCAATGACGAGTGAATGATAGCGCGTAACCTGTGACGGGTTGGGTAATCTAGCAAATACACCTTGCTCGTTGTGATAGATAGCGGATAAGCGGCCATGCATGACTTCGCCAGCTTTGACCACTTGACCGCCAAAGGCTTGACCGATAGCTTGATGACCCAAGCAAATACCCAGTATAGGAATAATTCCTTTAAATGTCTCAATGGCTTGCAGCGAAATACCTGCACGGTCAGGATCGCACGGACCTGGGCCAATCACAATCACATCAGGTGCAAGGGTTTTAATCTGCTCAATGCTGACCTGATCATTACGCCAGACAGTGATGTCCTGCTTTAGCTCACCGAAGTACTGTACGATATTGTACGTAAAGCTATCGTAATTATCGATCATCAAAATCATTAAGGCTTCAACTTATCAGTTTTATTATATTTTTAACATGAAATTTGTTCTCACTGTTATCGAGTCACTTGATTGCCGAACACAAGCAGCTCTGACTATAACAGAGGAGGTTATTGCGCGCGGTTATCTTACCACTATTTTGTTTTCTATCAAATGTAGGGTACGGGCTATCTAAGTAAGCACCAAGTAAAAACATATTTTTTATTATTTTTTTGACGCATAAAATAATGTAGTCAGAGACAATGTTATACATTCAGCTATTAACATTGCACTATAAAATAGCATTTCAATAATAAATATATTTGTATTTGCACCAATTAAGTGCCTTTGGTTCTCAACTGGTGCTCTAATTAAGTGCTATTCTAAAAATTAATTTGATGGGAATTAATGAATATATAACGATATTAATCGTATAAATCACTGTAAATATTGATAATTAAATCTATCTATAACTATATCTGTTATCAGAGTGGCAATACATTGGCATAGCCTTTGCATTATTGCTGTTATAATTATTTTTAAAGCCAAGAAATTGGTCTAAAAATAATTATTAACAAGAGCCCGAAGAGTTCAGCATTATGAGTTGTATATTGCTAGAATGTCGTTAGGATTGAATTGGCGTATGTTAGACCATGTGCACAAATATTGGTCTGATTAAGTAAACGCTTTAGATGAGCATCTTGACTAATACGCAAAATAGTGCTGATAATAAGCATAATATCGAATGCGCTGTTTTAGTATTGAGAGCACATCTGACATTCTTGGACAAGAACATCATATTAATAATTTTAAATCGCAATTACGTGATCAACACAACGGAGACTATTCATGTCGAATAAACTATTAGATCTTATCCAATCCTCTAATGCTAAATGGGTTGATTTTCGCTTTACTGATACACGCGGCAAAGAGCAGCACATCAGCTTCCCAGCGCATACCGTTGATGAAGATGTCATGGAAGACGGCAAAATGTTTGATGGCTCATCAATCGCTGGTTGGAAAGGTATCGAAGCGTCAGATATGATCTTGCGTCCTGATCCAGAAACTGCTTTTGTTGACCCGTTCTTTGACGCGGTGACTGTGGTAGTGACTTGCGATATCATCGAGCCATCAACGCTACAAGGTTATGACCGTGACCCACGTTCTATCGCACGTCGCGCTGAAGAGTATTTAAAGTCTACTGGTATCGGTGATACTGCTTATTTCGGTCCAGAGCCTGAATTCTTTGTATTTGACGATGTTAAATGGTCAGTCGATATGTCTGGCGTTAGTCATAAGATCACGGCTGAAGAAGCAGCATGGTCGACTAACGAGACTTACGAGTGGGGCAACATGGCGCATCGCCCACGTGTGAAAGGCGGCTATTTCCCAGTACCACCGATCGATAGCTCACATGACATGCGTGCTGTTATGTGTGAACGCATAGAAGAAATCGTTGGTGAAGGTTCGGTTGAAGTTCATCACCATGAAGTGGCTTCTTGCCAGTCTGAAATCGGTGTTGCATTCAACACGATGGTACGTAAAGCGGATGAAGTTCAGCAATTGAAATATGTTGTTCATAACGTTGCGCATCAGTTTGGCAAAACAGCGACCTTTATGCCTAAGCCAATCGTTGGTGATAACGGTTCAGGTATGCACGTACATATGTCAATCTCAAAAGACGGTGTAAACACATTCTCTGGTGATGAGTATGCTGGTCTGTCTGAAACAGCATTGTATTTCATTGGCGGTATTATCAAGCATGCTCGTGCGTTGAACGCGATTACTAACCCATCAACGAACAGCTATAAGCGCCTAGTACCACATTATGAAGCGCCTATCAAACTTGCTTATTCAGCATCTAACCGTTCAGCATCTATCCGTATTCCACACGTAAGCAGTCCGAAAGCGGTACGTGTAGAAGCACGTTTCCCTGATCCAACGGCTAACCCATACCTAGCGTTTGCTGCATTGTTGATGGCCGGCCTTGACGGTATCCAAAACAAAATGCATCCAGGCGAAGCTGCGGACAAAAACTTGTATGACTTGCCACCAGAAGAAGAAGCACAAATCCCAACGGTTGCAGAGAGCTTAGACGTTGCACTACAAGCACTGCGTGACGATCATGACTTCTTATTAAAAGGTGATGTCTTCACTGAAGACATGCTAGAAGCGTTTATTGCTTTGAAAGAAGAAGAAGTACAACGTTTGAACGTAACTGTACACCCTGTCGAATTTGACATGTACTACAGCTGCTAATTAGTCGCTAAAACACTCATTTATTTTGAGTCATAAAAACCAGCTAAGTTATTCTTAGCTGGTTTTTTTATGTCTTTTTATAGAGGTAAAATCGTTATGAAGCGTTTTTCTTTAACATTACTACTGAATTCATATCGAGGACTACTGATTTCACTGCAAAAGTATCGCATAATGATAGATACTCAATTTTTAGTAATAGACATCAATTAGGCTGACTGACTATGGCATTATTATCAAAACCTTCTTTTTTGAAAAGCAGTGTAAAGGTAGGACTTCTGACCATTGCTACCAGTCTTTGTATGCCGCTTACACATGCTGCACCTATCTATAAAGTTATTGACGAGCAAACCGGTCAAGTGACCTTTACCGATCGTCCGCAGAGTTATGAGCAGCAAACTGGCAAACAAATCAGTCAAATAGCCATCACAACAGGTAATGAGACGAATAGCTCAGGAGTTGCTAATACAGCGAGTAGCAGTGCAACAAATGGTTCTGATGTCATCACTCAACCAGTTGCGGCGACACAAACACTAAATGCACCTGCCACTGCTACGACGACTGCGACAGTGAAAGCACCAGTAAGCTATCAATTAACGATTGCTGAACCTAGCGAAGAAAGAGCTTATCGTCGTCCGGTACAGAATATCGATGTTAATGTACAGATTCGGCCTGCGTTACAGGTAGGGGATAGTGCCCGTATTTATTTTGATGACAAAGAGGTTGCACAAGGTTTAAGCGCATCTATTGCTACTGTTGATGTTTTGCCAGGTGCTCATACAATCAAGGCTGTTATACAAAGCGAAACTGGCCAAACACTTGAGCAAATCACACGTACCGTATACGTGATTCAAAACACGACCACATTGCAAGACAACAAAAGAAAGGCAGAGCAGCTGTTGGCTTATCAAAAGCTAGCTTGGTATCAAAAATTGATGCTAAAGCTGCGCCAACAGGAAGTTGCTCAGTCACAATAATGGTCTCAATAATGATTGAATGTAATGAATAGATATCGCTAGCAAAATAAAAAGGCAAGCACCGTTAACGATGCTTGCCTTTTTTAATGTAAATCACTTATTTTATTTTAACTATAAGCTGTCTTATTTAGTTAACTCGATGGTACCGTTAGCAGTCACAGAAATAGTGCTATTACCAGACTCAAAGCTTTGGCTTGGTACTGACTCGTCTGCCATTCCTGATTTCATGCTCATAGCGCTATACATTGGACGTGGATAGTTGCTACCTGTGTTTAGGTTAACATTGACGACGCGGTAGCCACGAGCATCCCAAGCGCGGGTAAGGCTCTTAGCTTGCTGCTGAAAAGCGCGAGAGGCTTCGGTCATTAGCTTTTGCTCTAGCGCATCTTTTTTGGTATCTGATACACCAAAGTTAAGATTGTCCATCACTAAGGTTTCTTGCAAATCGGCAATTAGTTGGCTAGTTGCTGAAAAGTCTGTACTTTTTAAGTCTATGTTTGCTTGACCTGTCCAGCCGATGATTTTATCGTTTTTGTCGTAGCGTGGATAGGTGCGCTGTTGCCCTGTGCTCACGGTCACGCTAGGGTAGCGCTTAGCGATTTTCATGGCATTGTTGACTGACGTATTGAGCATTGTGGCTAGGGTCTTAGAGTCAGTTGCTTGTGCTTTTTTGTACAAGCTGGCGCGTACTTCGTCGTTCTGAATCTCTTCTTTTATTTCTGTCTGAAACGTCAGTTGATCATAGCCTGTTGGCTCTGCATGGGCGCTACCCATCATCGCTGTCATGAGACAAACCGTACCAGAAGCTAGTGCTGCTTTATTCAATAAAGTATTTTTCATTATTATCTCCTAAGTTGATTCTAATAATATATAAATGACAATTATCAATGCTCATTTATACATGAAAAGTTGTCCCTATTGTTCTCTAGAAATCGACATGGGTACAACTTCATTCACTAAAATAGCAAAATTCATATAAGTTGCTGTGAGAATTTTGTGACCTAAGTTGCTGATATAATTTATGCTCATATATTGCTGACATAAGCTAATGAACTAAATGACAGTACTATTTAGGGTCTAAAGCAAACAGTTTTAAGATAGGGGTTGTAAAATTAAAAATTTCTTGTATAATTTGCGACTGGTGGCTCCATTGGTAGCCTCGCAACATTGTTCTATGAATCCCGCCAGGACCGGAAGGTAGCAACGGTAATAGTTATAGTGTGTGCCGAGGATGTGCTTTTGGAGTCGCTTTTTTTTGCCTAAAATTTGATAATTATATCAATAAAGTACAAAAAACCTATTTGTGATGTATGAAGCCCTTCATTGTAAAGGGCTTTTTTTTGGTCAAAATTTCGTCTGATCGTTATCTATTTGCTTATGGAGTTTCCAATTTAATTTCCTGTTCGATTTCCTTTGTAGTTCTTATCTAGTTCTAAGGTTTTATTGATTAATATGAGTTAAAATACAATGTATTAACTTTTTATTAACATTCTAGACACCTTGGAGTTTGATTATGAAGATGTTTGTTTGGCTATTCATTGCATTTTTGGTGTTGGTGGTCGTATTTGGGGTATCCATTTTTAATAGATTGGTACGCGCACGTAACCAAGCAAAGAACGGCTTTGCTCAAATAGATGTGCAACTAAAGCGTCGTCATGATCTGATTCCAAACTTGGTCGAAACTGCCAAGCGTTATTTGAGTCATGAAGAAGAAACACTCACTCGCGTCATTAGCGCGCGTAATCATGCTCAAGATCTACAAGACTCTAATAAGCATCAGCCAGACTCGCTAGAGCATATGGCACTGTTTGCAAAAGCAGAAGGTATGTTGTCTAAAGCGTTGAGTCAGTTCTCTGCTGTCGTCGAAGCCTACCCAGAGCTAAAAGCCGATAGTATGATCAAAGAGCTCATGGACGAACTAACCAATACGGAAAATCGCATCGGGTTTGCGCGTCAACATTATAATGACAGCGTGATGTTTTATAATAATGATCGCGAAGTCTTTCCTAATAACCTCGTTAGTACGACGTTTGGCTTTCGTCCACTCAGTCCGTTGGTATTCGAAGACAGAGAAGCGATTGCTCAGGCACCGATTGTCAATATGGGCTAAGGTTTAGATAATTTTGGCGAACTCTAGGCAGCCTAATCTGATGGATTTTTTTGGTGAACAGCGGATACGTACGCGGCGCAGTCTATTACTTTATGGACTGTTTTTCCTGATTGTACTTGCTCATATGGCAGTGGGACTGGCTGTCATGTCTATACTGCTGACAGTATTTACAGGCGGTATATACTACTGGGTATTGGTTCTGGTCATTGTCTTGACGTTAGGCAGTTTCGTTGGTGGTAGTTTTTTAGAGTATCGACGCCTGCGAGCAGGTGGCCGCGCTATTGCTCAGCGAGTAGGGGCGGTTAGGCTATTCATTGATAACAGCCAAGAAGCATGGGAGCACAGTCAAGGAGTCGCTCATCAACACGAAGCTGAAGAAAAGGTTCGCTATAGTTCACGTCATATAGCAGTACGTGACGAGCGCGATTTTCCGCCCGTTTATCGTCGCTACTATGAAATCGCTCAACAACTGGCCATTGCGGCAGGTTTGCAAACCCCTATTTTGTACGTGCTACCTGACGAGCAGGGTATCAACGGTTTCGTCGCTGGTCGCCATAGCTCAGATATGGTACTCGTCGTTACTCAAGGTGCGTTAGATAAACTGTCTGATGAGGCGCTATACGGACTCATTGGTCATGAATATGGTCATATATTGCACGGCGATGCTACGTTCAATCTACAGCTGATGGTGGTATTGGCAGGCTTGCAGATACTGTATGACTGGAGTGACCCAATCTCCAATCATATCTCTAATCGTCTCTCTAATTATAGTCACTTTGATAGCGATAGCCTCTCCCAAAAATCTTTATCACAGAGACAGGTTGATAAATTGGCACGTAACACAGAAGCGCAAACAGCGAATTTTACCACGCACAGTGAATGGGTCGCCTACTGGCAGCAGCAATCACAACAACAGCAGTCCTCAGCCAAGCGTCAGTCTAAATGGGTGCAAACGCCACCTATAATAGATCGTCAAGCCCCGCGTAGTGTCTGGACATTGCTACTGCATGGTTTAAGCTTCTCTAGTATGGCAAGCGCGCAGTTGATTAAGCACAGTTTTAATCGTGAGCGTGAGCTACTTGCTGATGCCACCAGTGTTCAATTGACACGTACACCTGCGATTATCGAAACCTTAAAAGCCATTCATCAAGACTCGCTCGGCTCGCGTTTGTCTGGTATCGCCGATATCAATGGACTCAGCCATTTTTTCTTTGCTAGTAGTGGTGCAGACTTGGGTGATGTATCGTGGTTTGCCACCCATCCAAGCTTGACTGAGCGTATGAGCGCTATTAATGCGGATGCTTATCATCAATTCGCGGTACAAGTCGCCAAAGAAAAGCGAATAAATCAGCAAAAGGTCAAAGAAATATATAGGCAACGACGCTTAGGTGATTGGGGAGCAACAAAAGAAAATAGCCTAAGTGAAGATTTACCAGACAAAAACTTGCAGCAGTCGTCGTTACTTGGATCTCAAACAGCTGCAACGATTAATACAGGTGACACTAAACAGATAAGTGATGGAAAAGTTCTTGCTGAGTCTATAAGCGAAAATCGTAATAAAGATAATGGCGAATCAGAGATTGATGACGGTTTAGAGTTTGCCGTAGAAGCTGATGTCGTGGTCGATGGGAGGCTTCAAGTACAGGCCAAAGACGTTGGCGTTCACCAGCTATTAAAACCGTGGCAGTCCAAACCTGACGCTGACCTACCAGAAAACACATTAATTGGATTTAATGATATTAAAAAGGTATCACTACCTCAGTATATACTCAATCATAGTCATCATCCTTTAGGTGCGCTAGCATTAGTCGAAGCTGTCTTGCTTTGTCATCAGCATCAACCATTATCAACGACTGTCATGTATAGTTTGAATGATATTTGGAATGACGGGCTCTTTGTTGCGACTGACTCGACTTCCTATGAGCAAGTATTGCCACATAAGATAGATACTAAGCTGGTGACAGTAGTAGCCAGTTTGGACAGGCGTTTAGACAGCGCTTTGATTGAGCTCGCCTTAAATCAATTGCATCAAAAGAATTTATCTGAACTATGTATCGAAGATCTGAAGCTCAAAAGTAAAGACGATCATAGTCACGACAGTCATCAGTACTATAAAAAACAAGAGAAATGCCGTACGATGTTGTTGCGTTATCAGCAGGGCATATTTGAGTTATTTAACCAACAGCTGACATCTGACTTAACCAAAAGCTTAGCTTCTGATTCGTCAGATCAAAATATATCTAGTGATAACTCCAATGCTATGGCTCTGAATAACCCATTAGCTTTAGCAAATCAAAAATCGCCAATATTATCATTATGGCAAGCGCTATATTTGCAGCAGTTACTACCGATATTGTCTAAAGTTTTACAAGATACAGACGCGCAGTCTCTATGGCCGCAAATACTGAAGACTGGTATGGAAGACGTAAGGGCGCAACTAGATCCTTCAAGTCAGGTGTTTACAGGACTTAGTAAATCAGAAGTATCAGTTGTTGTCTTATTGGCTTATCGACTATCAAAAGATGCCAAAGGCCAGATGATCTCAATGTATGATCGATCGTTATTGAGTGAGGGTACTGACAGTGTGGCGCATTATATTGTAGATTTGAGACGGCATGCGCGCTTGATTGATATTGATCTTGTGACAGTAAGCGATGTCAATTTGCAGTGGTTATTATTGACCGCACAGCACTTGAATAGCATTCAGTTATTGGCGATTATTTCTGCGGTTACTGTCTCTGCCAATCACACTCTCAAGCGCGTGGTAGGTGCTCAGAATGCTGATAATTATCGAGAGAAGCAACAGGACGGTAGCCAAATAGATTATAATGAAAGAGAGATGAGCCAGCCGACTCATAATGAGTATCGACAATGGCTAAGTACGTTGCATACGGTGATGTTACACGATACGATAATCAGCCAAGATGAATACGATTGTTTGTTGTCAATATCAGAGCGTTGGCTCGGTATTCGACAGCTGTTTTGATGGGTATGGTATTTAGTACTTAATTGATAGTACGACCCATGCTTAATGAGAGCTGCCAAAATAATAAACATATCTATAAATGATATAAACAAAATGAGTAGGATAGTAGAGTCGAATGAGTGATACCCAAGACCCACTAACTGTATTACAGCGCCGTGTGCAGCAACGCCAAATTCTAGCGATGATGGGTATCAATCAGTGGGTACAACCTGAGTCAGAAGCCATCAATATAGCTGACATTGCGACAGCTTCGGTTGAGCAGTCACATATTGACGCTACTGACATTGAGTCTAATAACAATGAGGTAGCGAGCGCTAGAATTGTAGGTACAGTTGATCAACCGTCTGATGGTTATGATATCAATGATTACAATGCTAACGGCTATGTTGCCGATGAGTATGATACTGATTTGCAAGCTACCACTGAGCAGACGGCTAGCGAGCAAAGCCCTGTTACTTATAGCTTTGATTCCGTTGATTCGAATACTGTTAGTTCAAGTGCTGCTAGTTCAGATGCTGTTAGCTCAAGTGCTGGATCTAACTATCATGACATCCTAAGTACTGCATCGAACCAAACTGCTGTAACCTCGACTAATGCGCAAATTGAGCAACCTCAATTTGCGCAGAGTAATTTTCCACAAAGTAATAACGATGACAACATAAATGATGATAGCTTAAAAAAAGTAGCACCATTTGACCTGAAAGGTGGGCGCTATGGTGACTGGGTAATATTGGTTGATATCAAAGCGCTAAATAGTGACAGTCAAAAACTATGGCAAAACATCACTCAAGCGCTATCAATCACTTGTGAGACCACCTCCTTTCCGATTTGCGACGGTATGGATACTGCTGAGCTTGCCAATGCCAGTCTTGCAGGATATATCTTTCGAATTGGCCGGAGTGAAGAGATAAAAGTTGCTGCACTGACAGCGCTGCCTAACGGCCTCCAACATCCCAATCTGACCACTGTGCCGAAATTAGAAGAAATGCTCGCAGACAGTGATGCTAAACGTCAGCTATGGGAGCAGATATCTCATTGAGTTGTATAAAAACTAACATCAATACCAATGCCTTTATCAACAAACTGAAATAAAAAACATCCTTTTATTTCATCATACCTAGGACTGTGATTATGCCTACAACCCCAACGTCTACAGCAACTGCCACACCGCATCGCCTGCCAAATTTTTGTGCTGGTCCTGCTACTATGCCAACAGCCGTATTAGAGCGCGCGCAGAGCGAACTGCTTGATTGGCAAGGTCGCGGCCTATCGGTCATGGAAGTCAGCCATCGTAGTAAAGAGTATATGGCCATTACTGACAAAGCAGAAGCTAAGCTACGCACGCTTATGGAAATACCAGATAACTATAAAGTGCTGTTTTTGCAAGGTGGCGCAAGTTTGCAGTTTTCTGCGATTCCATTGAACCTGTTAAATGGTGGACGCGGTGACTATTTGACGACAGGCGCATGGTCAGGCAAAGCGATCAAAGAAGCCAAGCGCTATGAAGCGTTGGGTTTGGGCGAGATTAACCTAGTTGCAACTGGTAAAGAGAATAACTTTACTGACGTACCAGCGCAAAGCGATTGGAATATCAGTGAAGACGCCGCTTATTTTCATTACTGTGCCAATGAAACAATTCATGGTCTACAGATATTTGAGCCACCACAAGTAGATGCGCCAATCATTGCTGATATGTCATCTTGTATCTTGTCACAGCCGATAGACGTGTCTAAATTTGGCATGATCTACGCGGGCGCACAGAAAAATATTGGTCCTGCAGGTCTGGTCATTGTCATTATCCGTGAGGATTTGATGGGGCAAGCTAGCGAATGGTGTCCTATGCTGCTGAACTATGAGCATCAAGCTGATAAAGAGTCTATGTCTAACACGCCAGCGACGTACTCTTGGTACTTAGCAGGGCTAGTGTTTGATTGGTTGGAAGAGCAGGGCGGTGTGGCTGCTATCGGTAAAATCAATCAGAAAAAAGCAGATCTACTCTATAAAACGATTGATGACAGTCATTTTTATAACAACCCAGTCGCCTCTGAGTACCGTTCTATCATGAATGTACCGTTTACCTTAGCTGACAGCAGTTTGGACAAGGTGTTCTTAGAAGAGTCAGAAAAGGCCGGATTGCTCAATTTAAAAGGGCATCGTGACGTAGGTGGTATGCGCGCCAGTATCTACAATGCCGTACCGCTTGAGTGGGTACAGCAATTGGTTGATTTTATGATTGCGTTTGAAAACAAGCATGGTTAAGACCGCTCATCGCGACTGACTTTTTGGTACGCACATCAAAAAAAGGCGCAACTGCTGACGGTTGCGCCTTTTTTATACGACGATTCATAAATATGTAGTTGTGAGTATCCATCACGCTGATACGGAATGCGAATGACAAATTAAGCATTTTCATTAAACGATGGGCACGGCAAACCATTAGGTGAAAAAACCTAAGTTTGTTATGATAAAATTTTGCTATAACGCTGTTTTGCTGTCAGGCTTTACGTTTTGATATTTATATTGGTTAGCATAGAGGTTTATTATAACGTCATGATAATAAAAAACGCCCTGTTAAAAGCTGTATTGCTAACCATCACCGTCAGTTTGATACCGAGCAGTATCGCTGCACCTATCACGACGACCGCGCTTGGTCACAATAGTCCTACTAAGTACATCGATGCACCTTACTTACCTTATGCCAATCCAAAAGCGCCATCAGGAGGTACGCTATCTCTAGATGCTCGCGGTACGTTTAATAGCGCCAATAAATGGATGACCACAGGCGTCGCGATGATTGGCACAGACTATCTGTATGATACTTTGATGACTGGCTCATTAAATGAAGCATTTACCATGTATCCACAGCTGGCAAGTAAAGTGACATATGATCCAGATGATACCAGCTGGATTATCTATCATCTCAATCCTAATGCTCGTTTTTGGGATGGGTCGGGTGTGACCAGTCGCGATGTAAAAGCGACTTTTGAGGCGATATTGAACAAAGGCCCCATGTATATTCGCAGTTATCTTAGCGATATCAAAGACATTCAAATCATTAATGATCAACAAGTAAAGTTTGTCTTTGCCTCTGCTGAAAACAAAGAGATTTTACTGACTGTTGGCCAGTTCCCTATATTTGCCAAGTCTTCCATTGATGCCGATTTTGAGAAAATCAGTCTGTCACCATTGATGGGTAGTGGTCCTTATAAGTTGGGACGCGTCGATGCTGGGCGTTCGGTAAGTTATATACGTGATCCCAATTATTGGGGTCGTGATTTGATGGTCAATCGTGGCCGCTACAACTTTGATATGATCAAGTTTGTTTATTATCAAAGTGATGAGATTGCCTTTGAGGGTTTTAAATCTGGTCAATACCGTTTTCGCCCCGAAAATAAAGCATCGAACTGGGTAACTGGGTATAATTTCCCTGCCGTAAAAGCAGGGCTTATCCAAAAAGAGACGATAACCAGTCAAAATCCAGTACCGATGCAAGCGTTGGTGATGAATTTGCGTCGCCCAATCTTTCAAGATATCAAAGTTCGCCAAGCACTGACAGCTGCTTATGATTTTGAATGGATGAATAAAACCTTATTTCATGGGCAATATGAGCGCTTGCAGAGCTTCTTTCATGGTTCAGAGCTCGCTGCAACGGGTACGCCATCTGATGCAGAGATGCAGGTATTGACGCCTTTATTGTCTGAGCTTGAACTGACTCAGCGTGAAGCAACATTAGCAGAATGGCAGTTACCCACCAGCGATGGTAATGGTTTTAATCGTCAAGGATTATTAGAAGCGCGCCAGCTTCTATTAGAGGCTGGGTTTTATTATGAGGATATGAAACTATATCAACTTGATGGATCGCTTGCTCAGATTGAGATTTTGATGACAGGCGAGACCATGGGCCGTGTCTTGTTGCCTTATATTCGCAATCTAAAACGCTTGGGATTTGATGCAACATTGCGCCAAGTCGATGGGCCACAATATTATGAGCGTATGCGCCGTTTTGATTATGATATGGTCGTGGACGTGTTTGCTCAAAGTCTATCTCCTGGTGCTGAGCAAGCGGCATTTTGGGGTAGCGCTGCTGCTGACGAGCCGGGTAATCATAACAGTGCTGGTATCAAGAATGCAGCCGTCGATAAGGTCGTTGCTGCCCTTGGTAATGCTAAAAATCGTGACGAGATCGTACTGTATACGCAGGTGCTAGATCGGTTGTTACGCGCAGGGCATTATGTCGTACCGCTATACGGCAAATCTGGCACCAATGTCGCCTATTGGGATCAGTATCGCCATACTGAAAAACTACCGACCAATGCTGTTGGTATCGATTACTGGTGGGTGGATAAAGAGGCAGAAGGGCGTATCAATAAATATTTAAAACAATAAACAGTATTTACTATAAAGTTTGACCCGATAACAACGGACAGCTGAGCCTATATGATATTGCTATCAAATAACAGTTAGATTAGGGCGTGTCCTCATTTTAAAAATGGTGATAAAAATGAGATAAATTGCCGTCAAACGAGGAAAATAGTGCAGATAATATCGAGATATTGACCAACTATTTGACGATGTTTGGCAAAATTTAGCTATTTTTAGCCCATTTAGAGGACACTCGTTTGAATTGAGGACACGCCCTAGATAACTCAAAATAACACGTAACAAAAATAACTACCGGTAAGGATTTAATATGAGTATTCGTATTCACCCAATCAAAGCATTTAGCGATAACTATATCTGGACATTGATTAATGAAAATAATAAGCAGGCGATTGTCATTGATCCAGGTCAAGCCCAGCCGGTCATTGATTATCTAGAGACGCATGAGCTCGAACTAACATCGATTTGGACGACTCACCATCATCATGATCATATCGGCGGCGTCGCAGAGTTGCAAGAATCGTATCCGATGACTCATCTGGTTGCGCATAGTGAGCATGGCGTCGATGAAGATCAAACTATCAAAGACGGTAGCACGGTGAGCGCATGGGGCTGCTCTGCGCAAGTCTGGGATGTATCAGGGCATACCGCTAGCCATATGGCCTATATTTTGGATATCGATGGGCAAAAGCATTGTTTCTGCGGTGATACGTTGTTTAGTGCAGGTTGTGGACGTGTGTTTACTGGTACGATTGAGCAACTGCATGAGAGCTTTAAGCGTTTGAACGGCTTGCCTCATGAGGCGCTACTGTATCCGGCGCATGAATATACGGCCAGTAACCTACGTTTTGGTCTATCTATTGAACCTGACAATGAATCGATGCAGCAAGCCTTAGCACGAGCAGAGGTACAAACTGAACAAGGCATGGAAACGCTACCAGTGACACTAGAGCATGAGCGCACGGTAAATGTGTTTTTACGTACACAAGAGCCGAGTGTAATCGCAGGAGTCAAATCCAAAATGCCTATCGATGATGAGAAGTCGTTAACGGTATTTGCAGCGTTACGTGAGCTGAAAAACAACTTTTAAAGTAAGTTTTTAACAAATAGTTTGCTTTTAAGCACCTATTTAATACACCACAATTCGCTGCTGAACGTCATTGCTATCTCTCTTTATTTAGGAAGTCGCCATTATGGGTCGTTATATCTTAAAAAGACTACTACTGATATTGCCGACACTATTTTTGATATTGCTTGCCAATTTTGTGATCGTACAGGCGGCACCGGGCGGGCCTGTTGAGCAGCAGCTGGCACTTATTGAGCAGGGCGCAAAAGATAATGCGCTTGGCGGTAATATTGGTGCGGGCAGTGCAGGTGGCAACGACAGTACTTATCAAGGCACGCGTGGTCTCTCTGAGGAGATGGTCGCTGCGATCAATGCTCAATATGGCTTTGATAAATCCGCTCCAGAGCGATTTTGGCTCATGCTAAAGAACTACGCTCAGCTAGATTTTGGTGAGTCGTTTTTTAAAGGGCAGTCGGTGACCGATCTTATCATAGAGAAGCTGCCAGTCTCGATATCGCTTGGGCTGTGGAGTACGTTGCTCATCTATATGATCGCTATTCCGCTAGGCGTCTATAAAGCGATGCATCATGGCTCAGGCATTGATAAAGCCACTGCTATGCTGCTAGCGATCGGACATGCAATACCTGTGTTTGTCTTCGCAGTGATTTTACTGGTTTTCTTTGCAGGTGGCAGCTATTGGAATATCTTTCCATTACAGGGACTGACGTCCGAAAATTTTGATCAGCTAAGCGCGCTTGGTAAAGTAAAAGATTATTTTTGGCATTTGGCGTTACCGCTGCTGGCAAGTACTGTAGGCGGTTTTGCAGGTTTGACCTATCTGACCAAATTCAGCTTTTTAGAAGAGCTGGGCAAGCAGTATGTACTCACTGCTCGTGCTAAAGGCTTAGGTGAGCGTCAAGTGCTATACGGACATGTGTTTCGCAATGCAATGTTGATTATCATTGCAGGTATTCCAGCCGCTATCGTTGGTATCTTCTTTGCGGGTAACTTCTTGATTGAAATTATTTTTAAACTTGATGGCCTCGGTTTGCTAGGTTTTGAAGCCATTCAACAACGTGATTATCCAGTGATATTTGGCACACTATTTATCTTTACCTTAGTGGGGCTGCTACTGCAATTAATCAGTGATTTGAGCTATCACTTAATCGATCCTCGTATTGATTTTGAGGGGCGCTAATGTCAAATAATCAACCTTCATCAAAGAGCAGTCCTATTAATAGCGAACCAGATAAAGCGCCAATGCTTGAGCAGCTATCTACCACAAAAAAGCAACGATTGAACCCTATATGGCAAGCGCGTTTAAATCGCTTTCGCCAAAATCGACTTGGAGTGATATCGCTGTTTGTTTTCGCAGTGATATTTGTCATCTGCATGGCGGCTAATGTCATTGCCAATGACAAACCTTTACTGGTTCAATATCAAGGCGATTATTACTTTCCAGTATTAAAAGCTTATCCTGAAACGACGTTTGGCGGTGTATTTGAGACCGAAACCAATTATAAAGACCCTGCAGTGCAGTCGCTGATTGATGAGCAAGGTTTTTATCTAATGCCGCTTATTCCGTTTGCCGACCAGACACCGAATGTCGAGCTTGGTCTACCTTATCCAGCAGCGCCCAATGCCCAGAACTGGCTTGGCACTGATGATATGGGGCGTGATGTGCTGGCACGGATACTTTATGGAATGCGAGTGTCGTTACTGTTTGGTCTGGCCTTGACCCTTGCAGGCGCACTGATTGGGATTATCGTCGGTGCGGTACAAGGCTATTATGGCGGCTGGGTAGATCTGGCAGGGCAGCGATTTATGGAAGTATGGGGCGGTATGCCTCAGCTGTTTATGATTATTATTTTGGTCAGTCTGTTTAGTCCCAGCATTATTATGCTGTTTGCCATGATGCTGTTGTTCGGTTGGATGGGTTTGGTTGGTTTGGTACGGGCAGAGTTTTTGCGAGCCCGTAACTTTGACTATGTGCGAGCTGCACGCAATTTAGGTGTTTCGGACAGCCAAATCATGCTCAGACATATCTTACCCAATGCGTTAGCTTCTAGTTTGTCGCAGTTGCCATTTATTCTAACGGCCAATATTATCGCTTTGACTGCGCTGGATTTCTTGGGATATGGATTGCCACCTGGTTCGCCGTCTCTTGGTGAGCTAATGGTACAAGGGAAGAACAACCTTGATGCACCATGGCTTGCCTTGTCAGGATTCTTTAGTTTGACCTTTATTTTGTCATTGCTCATCTTCGTCGGCGAAGCGCTGCGTGATGCATTTGATCCGAGGCGTTCTTAATATGACTAAAAATATTGTCGCCACTAAGCACAGCAATGCGCCAAATGAAAGTCTTCATCGTGCACAAGATAAGCTCATGCTAACTGTAGATAGATTAACTATCACGACGACTACAGGCATCCAGTTGGTCGATGCGCTGTCTTATGAGTTAAGACAAGGGCAAACCTTGGCCATCGTTGGTGAGTCAGGCTCTGGCAAGTCAATTGCCAGTCTTGCGCTACTAGGGCTGTTACCAGATAGCCTCACCGTTACTGGTGAGGTGCGGCTTGCAAGTACAACAGGCATGTCGACCTTGTCCATAGCGAATGATAAGGCGCGTAATGCCGCATTACGTGCTATTCGTGGACAGCGTATCGGTATGGTATTTCAAGAACCAATGACCGCACTAAATCCGTTGCATACGGTCGCCAAACAAATCGCTGAATCGTTGCGTCTAGTTGGCGTGCCTAAGAAGCAATGGCAAGAAACCAGCATTGCTTTGCTAAATGATGTCAATATTACAGATCCTGCTGACAAGTTGAACCGTTACCCACATGAGTTATCAGGCGGTCAGCGTCAGCGAGTAATGATTGCGATGGCATTGGCTCAGCAGCCTGATATTTTAATTGCTGATGAGCCAACGACTGCGCTCGATGTTACCTTGCAGCATGAGATTTTGGCGCTACTAGATGAGCTCAAACGCAAGCACAATATGGCGATGATATTAATCAGTCATGATCTTAATCTGGTCAAGCGCTATAGTGATGAGGTCATCGTTATGAGCCAAGGTCAAACGATTGAACAGGGTAAAACATCTTCGATATTTGATCAGCCTAAGGCCGATTATACTCGCACACTTATCAAGCAAGACTTTGGGCAAGCATTAACCATAAAAGACGATAACGCAGATAAACAATCAAGCGTATTAGAAGTGAAGCGTCTTAATATAAAGTTCCCAATTGAAAAAGGTCTGTTTGGTGGTACCAAGCGCTGGTTCGATGCGGTCAAAGGTGTCGATATGACACTGCAAAAAGGTCAGGCATTGGGTATCGTTGGAGAATCTGGCTCTGGCAAAACCACCATTGCACTGGCGCTTAGTCAACTACTGAGCAACCAAGCAGGTGTGAATGGGCAGATAGTGGTCAATGATCAAGATATCTCAGCATTGTCCAAAAAAGCGCTACGTAACTTCCGCTCGCAGATACAGATGGTATTTCAAGATCCATTTGCCAGTATTAATCCGCGTATGACGGTCATGCAAATCGTGGAAGAAGGATTGCTGGTACAAGACGTGGAAAAAGTTGCCCGTCAGCAAGCGGTGCTAGATAGTCTTGCTACGGTACATTTGCCTTTAGCATTTGCGCAGCGTTATCCGCATGAGCTGTCAGGTGGTCAGCGTCAACGCGTGGCACTGGCGCGCGCACTTATTATGAAACCCAGTCTACTTATATTGGATGAGCCTACTTCTGCGCTCGATAGTACCACACAGGTAACAGTAGTTAGTTTATTACGTGAAATCCAAGAAAGACTGCAAGTCAGCTATGTCTTTATCAGTCATGATCTCAAGGTAGTACGTGCACTGTGTCAGCATATTATGGTGTTAAAACAAGGCACTTGCGTAGAATCTGGACGTACCGAAGATCTCTTTAATCACCCACAACATATTTATACTCAGCAACTGTTAAAGGCAAGTACTGACTAGTTTAAACGACTTACTGTAGCCACTTAGATTGATCAATCAAATTAAGCGACTAAAATAAGCGGCTTGGTATAAAATTGACACATTGCAGTTCATAATAATAGCGACATATTGAAAAGAGCAGTGGTACAATAATTTTAGAGAGCTGCCCATTTTATAATGCTGTGATGCGTATCTTTATACATTCTGGCGCTCGTAAATTAGTAATATTTAACTGGCTGCCCAAAACGGTCTTTATTGCAGTTAAAATCATCATTAAAAAGGATTTTTGTGCTCATGAAAACACAAAACAGTATTACTAAATTGGTAAAGAACAACAGTTTGCAGCATGCTGGTTATTTGGCTGTGGCTAAGACTCGGGCAAAGGTATTAAAAGCAGTATCTTATGTGATACCTATCAGAAGACCGATGTTATTCGTTGGCGAGACTGCCTGTGACGAGCTATGCGATATGCTTATCAATGAAGGCAATACCAATGTGTTTATTGTCACGGATGCAGTGCTCAACAAACTGGGCATACCAGCAAAAGTTACCGATTATCTAGATGCGAAAAATATCAGTTACCACATCTATGACGGTGTTACGCCAGATCCTACTTTTAAAGTAGTTGAAGAAGGACTACGTCAGTCTATAGAGGCCAATTGTGACTCTATCGTAGCCATTGGTGGCGGCTCAGTGATCGATGCGGCCAAAATGATAGCAATGTCTCAAGGCAATAAGTGCAAGCCAAAGCAGCTAATCGGTATTCTTAAAGCAAGAAAGCCTGCAACGCCGCTATACTGCGTACCAACGACAGCTGGCACGGGTTCAGAAGCGACACTTGGTGCAGTAGTGTCTGATGACAAAACGCATCAAAAAGCATTGTCTATCGACCCAAGAATGGTACCACTAGCCGCTGCGATTGACCCAGTTATTATGAAAGGCATGCCAGCCCATATAACAGCAGATACTGGCATTGATGTATTGACCCATGCCTTAGAAGCATGGATGAGTGCCAATGCTAGCGTAGAGACAGATTACTATGCAGCCTCTGCCGTAAAATCTGTTATGCATTACCTACCACTGGCTTATAAAGACGGTGGTAATCTAAAAGCAAGAGAAGAGATGGGTATCGCCGCTCATTATGGCGGAATCGCCTTTAATAAAGCAGGTCTGGGCTATGTGCATGCTATCGCGCATCAGTTAGGCGCTTACTATAGTATTCCTCATGGTCGTGCCAATGCCATCGTGTTGCCTTATGTGCTTGACGTCAATCGTAAAGCGAGCAAAAAAAGACTGGCTGCATTGGCTAAAAGAACCGGTATGGTACAGGATGGTCAAGCAGCCAATGGTGATAGTGAGATAGCAGATCACCTTATCACGCAAGTTAGAAACTTGATTGCAGATCTAAATATTGATCCAACTGTCAATGGTATGCAAACTAGCGACTTTAATGATATCGCAAAGGCAGCAGCAAAAGAGGTCAGCGATACTTATGCCGTGCCAACTTATCTATCAGCCGCTGAAATCAAGGAAATTCTAACGAAGATTAAGCAGGCTAGTGATGAACGTGCTGACAAAGATAGCTAAAAATCTTCATAATCCTATGCTTACATTGATAACCTTACGATAAATAAAAGCCCATTACTTTTTTAAGAATGGGCTTTTTTAATGCATTGAGATAACAAAGCTTTCGTCTTATTTCTATAGTTAACTCATACTAAAATATATAATCGTTATCAAACAACCGTTTAATTTATCTTGTGATTAGGGCGTGTCCTCATTTTAAAAATGGTGATAAAAATAAGATAAATTGCAGTCAAACAAGGAAAATAGCGCAGATAATATCGAGATATTAGTCAGCTATTTGACACCGTTTGGCAAGATTTAGCCATTTTTAACCCATTTAGATGACTATCGATTGAATTGAGGACACGCCCTAAACTCAGTTGATAAAAAATATCTTAATAAACTGTAAATATATAACAGTATAGGAATGTTTTAGTGATACAAAAGCGTTAGGATATGTAAAGGACATTACGCTTAGGAGATTTTCATGAACCGCATATTACCATCTAGAATTATAGGGTTAGTTATCATAGCGAGTAGTGCGATTTACGCAGGTTGCGCATCAACTGAGAACAGCTCTATTGTAAAGAACACAACTGCCGCTAACCCATATGCACCGACTACACCAGGATTGGCAGTAGCCACTGTAGCGGGTGGGTGTTTTTGGTGTGTTGAAGCAGGTTATGAAAAAATCCCTGGTGTGGTAGAAGTCGTATCTGGCTATACGGGTGGCACCGCTGAAAACCCAACCTACAAGCAGGTGTCAGCAGGTGGTACTGGGCATACAGAAGCGGCGCAGGTGTATTATGATCCTAAGAAGATTACTTACAACGGCATAGTACAAGCGTTATGGAGAATTGCTGATCCTACTGATGATAAAGGGCAGTATGTTGATCGCGGCACACAGTATCGTCCCGCTATTTTTTACAACAATGCGCAAGAAAAGCAAATCGCAGAAGCGGCCAAGCAATCACTACAAGCCTCTGGTGTGTATGACAAGCCAGTAGTAATTGAGATTGTTCCTGCTAGTACCTTTTATCCTGCTGAAGAGTATCATCAGGATTATTATAAAAAGAACCCAATACGCTATAAAGCTTATACCTTCAATTCTGGTCGCTATCAGTTTATCGAGAGTGTTTATGGTAAAAAATACGAGCTTGATTTTAGTAAGTTTACGCCCAAAGCAGATAGCACACAGCAAGTGACATTAAATAACATATCAGATAGCAAAGTAAGCAAAGGTTTTAACCCAGATACATTTGTAAAACCTTCACAAGATGCGCTAAAGAAGTCCCTTAGTGATATTCAGTACAAAGTCACTCAAAAAGAAGGTACTGAGCGTGCCTTTGATAATGAGTACTGGGATAACAAAGAGCCTGGATTATATGTAGACGTCGTATCTGGTGAGCCACTGTATTCTTCGCGTGATAAATATAAATCTGGTACAGGCTGGCCGAGCTTTACTCGTCCATTGGATACGAGCTTAGTGGTTGAAAAGCCAGATCGAGGAATATTTGGAACCCGTACTGAAATTCGTAGCCGTTACGCGGACTCACACGTGGGCCATGTATTTGATGATGGTCCAGCACCGACAGGCAAGCGCTATTGCATGAACTCAGCAGCTCTCCGCTTTATTCCGCTTGCAGATATGGAAGCTGCTGGTTATGGCGATTGGGTAGATGATGTAAAACCAGTTGGTTAGTGCTATTTCCTATCACTCAACCAAATAAAAAGGACGCATCATATGCGTCCTTTTTATTTGGTTGTTATTCACAACAGCCTAATCAATTAACAGCGACTTAAAACGCTGGTTGACGTTTAGGTACCGCACCCAAAAATTCATTACGGGCTTGATTGTCGTGTTGATATTCACCAAGCATCGCGGTACTACGCGTGGTTGAATGTTGTTTGCTAACACCGCGCATCATCATACACATATGCGATGCATCCATGACGACTGCTACACCGCGGCAGCCAGTAACATCCATGATAGTCTGTGCAATCTGCTCACTTAGGTTTTCTTGTATTTGTAAACGACGGGCAAACATATCGACGATACGGGCAAATTTTGACAGTCCCAGTACTTGGCCGTCAGGTAAGTAGCCGATATGAGCGACACCATGGAACGGTAGCATATGATGTTCACACAGTGAATAAAACTCAATGTTCTGTACCAGTACCAGCTCGCGATTGGCTGATGGAAACACAGCATCATTGACCACTTCTTCTATGCTTTGATGATAGCCTTGAGTCAGATGGGCAAAGGCCTTTGCAGCACGTACAGGCGTATCTAGCAAACCCGGACGATCTAAGTCTTCGCCAGTTGAAGCAATCAGTTGGCGATAAGATTCGGTACTTTCTTTATAATCTGGGGTTATGATGGGGGTGTTACTCATAAGTTTGGCAGCCATCCAAAATGTGGGTGTAGCTTAACGTTGAATCCTATCATGTGAGGATTCTTATAAAAATTGTGCAAGCTGGGAAGGGCTGTGATTATACTCGAAATCTGCTGAACTTCATACTGCTGTGGCTAGCAGTTGAGTCTTTAATCAATAAAGGGGTGCTTGGTACTCAGTCTGAACGGTTATAGTGTTAATATTCGAAGTGCGGTTTTTTCATAAAATAAGCAAACTACTATAGTCTGAGTATTTTATCGTGAAGCGTTGATGCTAAAATGCAATCTAATAACTCACGAAAAACTCTCACTGTCGATACTACTTCAGGTGATAAACTGCTATTAGTCATTTTGACGTTATTAGTTGTTTGTATCAGTCAATCCAATAACAAGCACCAAATACAGTTTACGACTGTTTACTTAAATTAATTCGTGTATAATAACTCATCTTTTCATTTGTACTATTTAGGGCGTGTCTTCATTTCAAAAATGGTGATAAAAATGAGATAAATTGCCGTTAAACAAAGAAAATAGCGCAGATAATATCAGGGTATTAACCAGCTATTTGATGATGTTTGGCAAGATTTAGCCATTTTTAGCCCATTTAGATGACTATCGAGTGAATTGAAGACACGCCCTAGTAGTCTCAATCTTCTAATTACTCTAAATAAATTCTTATTCTAAATCATCTCGATTGATTCAAAAGGAAATCTTATGCTACTGCAAGGACAACGATTTGTCGTAACTGGCATCGCAAGTAAACTCTCTATCGCTTGGGCTATCGCAGAAGCGCTGCACCGCGAAGGGGCCTCACTAATCCTGACTTACCCGAATGACAAAATCAAAAAACGCGTCGATATGGCCGCTGAAAAATTCGAAGCAGATTTGGTTCTAGAATGTGACGTAGCTTCTGATGAGTCAATTGCTGCGTGCTTTGAGCAAGTGACTGCTCATTGGGGTGACGGTATCGATGGTGTGGTACATGCTATTGGATTTGCACCGATGGATCAGTTGGATGGCGATTTTGTCAATGCCACGACTCGTGAAGGCAGTCACATTGCGCATGACATCTCTAGCTATAGCTTTGTTGCATTGGCAAAAGCAGCTCGTGAGTTACTAGCGATGCGCCATGGTTCTATGTTGACATTGACCTACGAAGGCAGCATTTCAGTATTGCCAAACTATAATGTCATGGGTATGGCAAAAGCCAGTTTAGAAGCCAGTGTTCGTTATTTAGCAACGTCTATGGGCGGTGAAGGTATCCGTGTTAATGCGATATCTGCAGGTCCTATCCGCACGCTAGCGGCTAGTGGCATTAAGTCTTTCCGCAAAATGCTCGATATCAGCGAAAAAATTGCGCCATTACAACGCAACATCACACAGACAGAAGTAGGCAACGCCGCATTGTTCCTATTGTCGCCTTGGGCATCTGGTATCACAGGTGAGATTATGTTCGTAGATGCAGGCTTTAATACAGTTGCTATCAGTGAGCAGTTGATGATGCTTGATGAACCAGCACAGTAATTGTTATAGATGATTCGTGTAATAATAGAAAAGACAGCCAATTGGCTGTCTTTTCTAGTTATACTATGAGTCTTTTTGGCTACGTGCTTTTTTTAGCAGTGTGCACTTTTAGTTAAGTGCTTTTGAGCGAGGGATATGATAACCAAGTTACCAAAGTGGATACTATGGGGCGGGGCAGTATTGGCATTTAGTGCTGGTTGTGTGAATACGACGGCGTTAATGGGATTTGCCAATTTATCAGTGTCGCACGTAACGGGCAATGTAAGCTTGTTTGCAGCGGCTATCGCTCATTCAGACGCGCGTAGTATTTTATATATTGGTACCTTGTTGCTGTCCTTTTTGGCAGGGGCTATACTAAGCGGCTTTGTCATTGGGCAGACATCATTGAAACTCGGCCGTCGCTATGGACGAGCGCTATATCTAGAAGCAGCACTACTGTTGGTTAGCTATTGGTTGTATCAGCAGCATGACTACTTAGGGCAATTAGCAGCAGCAATGGCATGTGGACTGCAAAATGCGATGGTCGCAACTTATAGTGGGGCGGTCATTCGTACCACTCACTTAACAGGGCTAACATCAGACATGGGTGCAGCAATCGGTAACTGGCTTGCGGGTCGTTCTATTAGTAAGCCAACCTTAGGGTTTCAAGCCATTATCTGGTATTGTTTCTGCGGTGGTAGCGCAGTAGGCGCTTTCTTGTTTGCAAAAGTCAGCTATGATGCTTTGTTTGTTCCCATCGCCATTGTATCGACAGCAGCATTTGTATACAACTATGTCTCAGATCATCTGCCAGAGGTGAGAGAACCAAAAAAAGATAGGCGCTTATCATAGTGATAAACGCCTATCGTGCCTATTATTAACTGTATTGGTTTTTGCATGTTTATTTAGGTGTAGAATAGCGAGCTATCAAAACATGCTTTGGTCTTATTCTTTATGATCTTCGTGCTCATGCATCCCTTGCATCATATCGAGCATAGAGTCGTCAGTACGTTGTTGATCTTCTTTGGCTAGGCCATCTTGATTGATGTCTTTTGGTGCCATTTTGGTCGTTGAGTCCGTTTTATTTGAGTCTGTCATAAAGTACTCCAGTGTTTTTATTTACTTCTTAATAGAGATGTTTTAATTAAATCTTTATTTGTTGACGCTCGTATTTAGTAGCGCTTGGCTTTTATATAACTTATCTAGTATGCAGTGTGACCATAGTCTTGTACATATACAGAGTACACTTGTTTAGTGACTATGTGTAACTAATGCTGCAATCAACCATGCCACTAATAATGAAGCTGATCACATGATTAATGACTAAGTTTGCGAATTACTAGTATAAGTTGTAGAAAGACTAATTTCGACGTATATATCTCAAGTGATGTCTGCAGATAATTAGATTTACCTCAGTAGTAATGTATTTATTAAAATACACTAACCAACCATTTATGTTTTATTTTTAGGTTTCTTACACCGTCTTTGATTCAATAAGGACATTCTATGTCAGAGCAAAAGCTAGATAGTCATCTTCCTAATGATGGCAATGAATATTTATTTACTGATACTTTCCCAAAAGGTACAGGCAAAGGGCTGATCGTTGTCGCGATTGCCGCGATTATTGCGTTGATTATTTACAATGTGTTGCCGTTCGACATCAATGCGAATAAAGGTCTCGCAGTCCTGTTTTTTATTGGGGTACTTTGGCTTACAGAAGCTGTGCACGTCACCATAACAGCGCTACTTGTCGTAGTAATCGGTGCCTTGGTTGGCATACCAGACTTCGATGCTGAAATCGGTCTGCAAAGCTTTGCCAATCCTACTATTTATCTGTTCTTTGGTGGTTTTGCTTTGGCAGCAGCATTGCATGTGCAGCAGCTAGACAGAAAGATCGCACTAAAGATTCTATCGATGTCTGGTGGCAAACTGAGTACAGCTGTATTTTTGATATTTGGTGTGACGGCATTTTTATCGATGTGGATATCAAATACCGCTACGGCTGCGATGATGCTCCCGTTGGCACTCGGTATCTTGACGCAAGTTGATCGTGAAAAAGACCGCGGTACGTTTGTATTTGTACTATTAGGTATTGCTTATTCAGCAAGTCTGGGTGGTTTGGGTACGATTGTTGGTTCGCCGCCCAATGCCATTGCTGCAAAAGCACTCGATATTGCCTTTGTAGACTGGATGAAGTTTGGTATTCCAATGATGTTGGTACTGTTACCATTATTGTTGGGTGCGATGTATGTGTTCCTAAAGCCGAACCTAAATCGTACTATTGTCCTCGTTGATGATGCGCCGATTGCTTGGAACAAGCCACGTATCGTCACTATCATCGTCTTTATCGTTACGGCATTGAGCTGGATATTCTCCAAAAAGATCGGAGCAGCTTTAGATATCACGGATACTGATGCTATCGTTGCACTAACAGCAGCGGCAGCAGTAGTGAGCTTAGGGCTAGTGTCTTGGAAGCAAGTATCAGACAATACGGATTGGGGTGTGCTCATGCTTTTCGGTGGTGGTATTGCGCTATCGACAATTCTGAAAGTATCTGGGGCGTCTTTGGTACTAGGGGAAACTGTAGCAACTGCGCTGTCTTCTGCACCACTTATCATTGTGATGATGGCAGTCTCAGCATTTATTATTTTCTTGACAGAATTTGCTTCCAATACTGCCTCGGCAGCATTGTTAGTGCCTGTATTTGCCGCTATTGCAGAGCAGATGGGTTTGCCACATGAGGTGCTCGTATTGGTCATCGGTATTGGTGCATCGTGTGCGTTTATGTTGCCAGTTGCCACACCGCCAAATGCTATTGTGTTTGGTACAGGTTTGATCAAGCAAACAGAAATGATTCGTACAGGTATCATATTAAACATCATTGCTACTATCGTTATCGGGCTATGGGCGTACTTTTTCTTGATATAATCAAGTAGTCATTAAAATCCTAGTCATATCTGCTTAGTATAAATGAAACCCCAATGTTCAAGACAAATTGAACGTTGGGGTTTTTTATCGCTTATCATACGAGATAGCGGTATAGAATGTTTATTATTAACGTCATCTTATTAAATGGATTTGATCACATGACACAGTACTTATTAAAAGCAACTGTTCTGATATTACTAGGCGCAATTGCTGTGGTAATAGTATTTATAGCAAAATATTGGGCACCTGATCGTACCGTCGCTGAGTTAACACAATGGCAACTACCCAACAGCGAATTTATAGACATACAAGGTATGCAGGCGCATGTAGTGCAGTCAGCTAATTGTCATACACACCGTGGCGATGCAGCCGAAAAAAACCGACCCGAAACAATCGTTTTATTGCATGGTACATCGGCAAGTTTGCATACATGGGAGGGCTGGACCAAGGCGCTGTCTGATCAATACTGTGTCGTGAGCATGGATTTACCAGGGTTCGGTTTGACCGGTCCTTACGTGGATGAGAGCACGCGATACAGCAGCGAAAATTATGCGGCGTTTGTCATTGAAGTACTTAATCATTTGAAGCTGGATCGTGTCACGCTAGCCGGTAATTCATTGGGAGGCAAGGTAGCGTGGCGTACTGCAGCTTTGTATCCTGAGCGTGTCAATCGATTGATATTGGTAGATTCAGTTGGTTATCCAGCAACACCCAAACATATTCCTATTGGTTTTAAACTTGCTAAATATCCAATGATGTCACCAATTCTAAATCGTATCCTACCCAGAAGTGTTGTTGAGAAAAGCGTTTTAAGTGTGTATGCAGACAATAGCAAAGTAAACGATGCCTTAGTTAATAGATACTATGAATTGACACTACGTAAAGGTAATCGGCAGGCTTTGAGTCGTCGCCTAAATGAAACTGATGATGAGAGCGATCAAGCTCAAATAAAGCAGCTAGACATGCCGACTTTGATCTTATGGGGTGCAAAAGATGATCTTATTCCTGTAGAAAACGCCGCGTTATTTCATAGAGATATACGTAATAGTCAGCTTAAAATATTTGATAACTTAGGTCATGTACCGCACGAAGAAGATCCGTTAGCAACCGTTGACGTTGTAAAGCGGTTTTTGATGAGTGAGTCAGGAAATGAATAACTTAGAAAAGAAACAGATAACAACCATCGCTGCGATTTCAGATATTCATAGTAATATCTACGCTCTTGAAGCTGTGCTTGCCGATATAAGATATCGAGATGTTGATCAGATTGTCAACCTTGGTGATATTTTATACGGGCCAATAGCACCTCATGCTACCTATGAGCTATTAATGGCAAATCGAGATGATATTATTACCATTAGAGGCAATCAGGATAGGCAGATTTATGAAGCCACTACGGCAGAAATTGCTAATAATCCAACCATGGGTTTTATTATCAAAGATCTCTCTAAAAAAGCGATTGAATGGATGCGGTCTTTGCCATTTGATTTTCATGTCAGTGAGGATGTATACCTCTGCCATGGTTCGCCGACCGATGACATGATATATTTACTAGAGGATATCGAAACGGGTCAACCAATAGTGCGTAATGATGCAACTATATTGGCGTTACTTGATGGTATTGATAATGATGTTATCTTATGTGGTCATACACACATCCCGCGTACAGTAGTACTGTCGTCAGGACAAACTATTGTGAATAGTGGTAGCGTTGGCTATCCAGCTTACGAAGACGATTTGCCTATTATTCATAAGATGCAAACTTATTCGCCTCATGCTAATTATGCTCTTATCAAGTGTATTGAGACTCAACAAGGTAAACATTGGCAAACTGAGCATGTCAGGGTCGCTTATGACCATGAAGCAGCAGCAAATATGGCTCTAAGAAACGGACGTGAAGATTGGGCATTTGCATTGAAGACGGGTAGAGTGATTCCAGTATGACAGTACTTAAAAACATTCTATCCTAGCAATGACAGCATTACCTTTAGATTAACTATGGGTTTTTATTTAATAGAGATTACATAAAATGCTAACACTATATATGGTTCAGCTGGGCGGCCGTCCTAAAGGCCGTCTGATTGAGCAACACGATATTTTCTTTGGCGCAGCCAGTCAAGTGAGTGACTTGATAGCAGATATCAATGAACATTGGCCTGAGGTAAAAAATAAATGGCATATTGATTCATATCGCGCGATTACTAAAGTGGGTAGTTATGCCATTAAGTTAATTGAACCAAGTCAGCAATTAAAGGCTGCTGCTGACTTAAAGTTATTCTTTATCAATCTAGGTGGCTATCAGCAGGACAGTTTTGAAGAATTTCACTACAAGCTACTCATCGTTGCACCTAACCAAGCTGACGCGATCAAACAAGCAAAAAAAAGTGATTTTTATAAGCAGTTTACTCTTAAAGATGAAACGTCATCTTTTAATGCAGCTTCTCATATTGATGATAAGTTTGCAGTAGATATAGATGACATATATAACGTAAACGATCTTATCTCCAATGTTCAGCTTTCGATTGAGCCTATCAGTGATATAGATGAGCTGAATGCTTGCGAAGACAAAGAATACGTCGGTTATCTAAGCATCAAGAATTTAAAGAAATTGGCGCTATAATAGATTTATCTAAATTTTATAAAAGTAACCCAATACACGCCTCATTAAATGAACTTAATGGATAGCTTAAGTTCGGATACGTTCTGTAATGTGTGATAGTTTTAGCATTATTGATACAAGAGTAATCAGGACTCGACTAACTTGAATCATACCCCAATTACCCCCATAATCTAACCACTTCTACATAATAAATAGCCTAAGCAAATATGCCCAATACTTCTAAGCCCAATATTCCTGAAAACAGCGATTCAGATGCATCTACTGTAAATGAAACTCAAGATGTTAAGAAGCCAGCAGTAGCGCTGGCGGATCTACCAGTTCTTGCCAAGGATAGCTATTACTTAAGCCGTCTTGAACGAGAGCTGGCACGTGCTGCTGTGCCTAAGAATAAAAAATCTAATCATGATTCTGAGCAAAAAAATAATTCAGATGATGTACTCGCTAAAAAACGTGCTCAGTACGAAAAAATAAAAATGCGTTCTCAAGAAGCCGTGCAGGCACGTATCGATAGTATTCCAAGTGATTTACCTGCCAAGCTAAATCTGGATCTGCCTGTTAGCCAACGCGCAGAAGACTTAGTACAAGCGATTATCGATAATCAAGTTATTATCGTTGCTGGTGAGACGGGTTCTGGTAAAACGACGCAGTTGCCTAAGCTTGCAATGCTAGCAGGGCGCGGTATTACAGGGCAGATAGGGCATACACAGCCGAGACGATTGGCTGCTCGTAGTGTGGCAAACCGTATCGCAGAAGAGCTGGGTGAGCCATTAGGTAATACGGTCAGTTTTAAGATTCGCTTTAATGAGCAAGGGACAGCGCAATCTATTGTAAAGCTCATGACGGACGGTATTCTGCTCGCTGAGTTGGGTCATGATCGGTTTTTGAGTAAGTACGATACGATTATTATCGATGAGGCGCATGAGCGTAGCTTAAATATCGATTTTATTATGGGTTATCTCAAAAAGATGCTGCCCAAGCGCCCAGATTTAAAAGTCATTATTACGTCAGCTACCCTCGATACTAAGCGCTTTAGTGAATACTTCAGCCGTTATGACAATAAGCTCAAACGGCAAGTTCCTGCACCTATTTTTAATGTAGAAGGGCGTAGCTTTCCAGTAGAAGTCCGTTATCGTCCGTTGACAGATGAGCCAGTGAACAGCTCAGAAGATGACAGCTACGATGATTTTGAAGAGAACCTGCCGCGCGCTGTGGTTGCTGCGGTCGAAGAGTGCTTTAGCGACGCGCAGAGTAAAGGTCACGCCGATCAGGCTGATATTTTGATATTTGCTGCAACTGAAGCTGAGATTCGTGAGACGCAGGAAGTGCTTGAGCGTCATGGCCCTCGCCATACAGAAGTACTGCCATTGTTTGCACGGCAGACTTATGAAGAGCAGCAGCGTATCTTTCAACCATCGGGTCGAGGTCGCCGTATTGTTATCGCGACCAACGTTGCTGAGACCGCATTAACCGTACCGGGTATTCGTTATGTGATTGACTTGGGTTTTGCGCGGATTTCGCGTTACTCATATCGCTCACGCGTACAGCGTTTACCGATTGAAGCAATTTCGCAAGCAGCTGCCAATCAGCGTAAAGGTCGCTGTGGGCGTGTTGCTCCAGGTGTTTGTATTCGTCTTTATAGTGAAGAAGATTTTAGTGGCCGCCCTGAGTTTACTGAGCCTGAGATTTTACGTACTAACTTAGCGTCAGTAATCTTGCAAATGGCCAATCTACGTCTAGGTAGTGTGGATGACTTTGAATTCATTGAGCCGCCTGATAGCCGATTGGTTACTGATGGTCATAAACTGCTAGATGAATTGGGCGCTATTACTTCTAAGAAAGACATTGCTGCTCAAGACAAAGCTAACAAGCCAAAAGCGAGAAAAGGGCTTGATCACCTACGTTTGACAGCGACTGGTCAGAAAATGGCACGTATGCCAATCGATCCAAGGCTGGCACGTATGCTGGTGGCTGGTTCTGATTTTGATTGTATTCGTGAAATGCTGATCGTTGTGGCCGCGCTTGCTGTACAGGATCCACGCGAGCGTCCTGCCAATAAACGTACACAAGCGGATCAAAAGCATGCGGTCTTCCGTCAAGACGACTCTGACTTTTTGTTTTATCTGAGCCTATGGAAGGCGCTGTTTGAAAAAGATGAAGACGGCAATAAACTGTCTGGTAATCAGCGTAAGCAGTTTGCTAAGAAAAACTATTTAAGCTTCCCGCGTGTACGTGAATGGCATCAGACGCATCGTCAGTTGGTACAGATGGTCACTGAGCTGAAATTAACTGATGTCAATGAATCAAAAGCTGCTGATAAAAATGTGGCTGTTAATGATCCAACAGCGATCGAAGACGAAGAGCTAAAAGCGGTCAAATATGCCAATCTGCATAGAGCGTTATTAACGGGTTTATTGTCTATCATCGCGCACAAGACCGAAAGCCGCGGTGAGTATTTAGCTGCGCGTCAGCAAAAGGCCAAGATATTCCCAGCCAGTACGGTGTTTAAACAAATACCACCTTGGGTGATGGCATTTGAGATGGTAGAGACTTCACAAGTCTTTATGCGTACTGTTGCCAAAATCGAACCAGAATGGATTATTTCAGCGGCAGGTGACTTGCTGAAATATCACTATTTCGAACCACATTGGTCTAAGAAAACAGGACGCGTCAAAGCCTACGCACAGATTAGTCTGTTTGGGCTGATTATTATTAGTAAGCAGCTGACTAATTATGAGCAAGTCAATCTGGTCGAGTCACGAGAGATATTTATTCGTGATGGCTTGGTGACGGGTAACTTTGGTCGCAATGCACCATTTTTGCAACATAACATGGATAAGATTGCTCATGTTGAGCGTATCGAGGACAAGCTGCGTCGCCGTGATTTATTGGTGGATGAAGAGACTCTCTATCAGTTCTATGATAAGAAAATCCCTGAGCACGTTGCCAGTCGCAAAGCGTTTGAGGATTGGCGTGCAGAAGTCGAAAAGCATGATGCCAAGCATCTATTCTTCACCGATGAAGATGTGCTTAATAGCCAAGCGCCGACCACAGGGGACTTTCCAGAAGTGTGGAAGCTGGGCGATTTAAAACTGCCGCTCCGCTATATCTTTGATCCGGCCAGCGATGATGATGGTGTGACCATACGTGTACCGCTTGCCGCATTACCGCAGCTCGACGCGATTGAGCTACTGTGGGGTGTGCCCGGTTGGCGCTATGAATTGGTATTGCAGCTGCTCAAGTCACTGCCAAAGGAGATACGTCGTCAAATCGTACCGATACCCAATACTGCAGACAGTTTGTTTGATGAGTTGCAGCCAAAAGGTGGACAAGGATTGCTGAAACAGCTATGTCAGGCATTGCATCGTCGCGGTATCATGTCGGTGACACCAGAGAACTTCAATCCATCTACGATTGATCGCTATTTGCAGCCACAAATCTGCGTGGTCGATGAGAAAAACCGTATCATCGAAAAAGGCCGTGATCTGCAAACCCTACAGATTCGTCATGCATCTGAGACCAGTCAAGCGGTAAATGAACAGCAAGGCGTGCATACTGAGTTTCCTGAGCATTTTGCTTTCAGCAAAAATCATCATAGTGCAGGTGTGGTGATGAAACAGTTTGCAGCGCTCGTCGCTGATGAAGCGGGAGAAGCTGTATCGATTCATCAATACACTGATGTCAATGCAGCACTTCAAGCACATCGCATCGGGGTGCTGACTTTAATCAAAGGAAAACTTGGTGCAAAGAAAAAGCAGTTAACGAGCCAAATCGACAGTATATTTAAACTGGCATTTGCGCCACTTGGCGACATGGATAAACTTAAAACGATCGTTATAGATGCTGCGTTAGACGCGGCTCTCGAAGAGCACTACGTCTTATTTGATCATTCTGAAAATTTACCAGAAAGCGCTGATGACATCGCAGTTGGATTGAGCGAGGAGCTACCGTTTACCTCTGAAGAGTATACTCAGACGCTCGAAGTGGTAGTCAATAACTTCTTATTAACTGGTCAAAGCGTCATCAAAACGCTTAAGAATGTCTACACTCGTTGGCAGCGTATTCGCCAAGGGTTGCTGATGTTAGATCGTGAGATATTTGGTGAGTCTATCGATGATATCGAAGATCAGTTAGAAGATTTACATTTGGCTGATTTTGTTTATCGGATGGATTACAGCCATTGGCAACAGTATCCACGCTATCTTGAAGCGTTACAGATTCGACTAGAGCGTTTGGAGCACAACCTCGACGCCGACCTTGATGGTGTCTACGCGCTTGATTTGCATATGGAGCGGCTAGCAGGACGTGCGGACAAAGAAGCCATTAGTGAGTATCGTTGGATGGTGGAAGAGTATCGTATTCAACTGTTTGCCCAGCCTATGAAAACTCGTATGGCAGTATCGCCCAAGCGTCTAAGCAAAATGTGGGACAAGGTGAGTTAGGCTAAATTTTAGTTTTGTATGGTACGTCATGTTATAGAGCACACATTGATCTTAAGATACGGGCTCTATAACTAAGCGTTCTAAATGCCATATGTTACCTACTAAATTAGATATCAATCTCAAATAAAAGGACAATTAAAATGTGGGATGAACGCTATAGCGGTACAGAGTTCGCATTTGGCACTGAACCTAATGATTTTTTGAGAGAGACATTTGAGCAGATACCTGTAGGTGGACACGTACTTTGTCTAGCAGAGGGCGAGGGTAGGAATGCAGTATTTTTAGCTGAGCAAGGCTTCAAGGTGACTGCGATGGATATGTCCGAAGTAGGGTTAAACAAAGCGAACAAGTTGGCCAAAGATAGAGGCGTAGCTATTACCACCCAAGTAGCTGATTTAGCAGATTACAAATTTGGTCAGGATAAATGGGACGCCATAGTTTCTATCTGGGCACACGTTCCTAAAACGGTACGTCAATATGTACACGCACAAGTTGGCACTGCTCTCAAGCCAGAGGGAGTATTTATCGTCGAAGCTTATACAGAACGGCAGCTTGAAACAGAGGCAGTCGGTGGACCACCTGCCAGTCAAAGGGAGCGTTTTGGCGCTTTACAGAACTTTCAACATGAGCTTGTAGGGCTGAAAGAAGTTATGGGTATAGAAAAGTTGCGTATGGTATCAGAAGGAAAGCGGCATCAAGGGCTTAGCGCTGTAGTACAGTTTGTCGGCAAAAAAGTCAGCAACTAGCCGTCGTAAGTTAAAGCTATTGGTCGTTTTAGTAGCTAACATAGTTAGAGAAGATAGTTTACGAACCACCTTCTCTATAAATTATTGAGGTTTAATGTTTGATAATTAGTGACTGGTATCTAATGACTAGTATTTAATGATTGGTACTTGATAATTGATACTTAATGATTGGTACTTAATGGCTAATTTTTTCTGTCAATACACCCATGCTATAAAGTATATAGGCAATCACAGTTAATGCGACGATAAATGGAGTAAGTATCCAAATCACAATATTGATTAAAAGTGATGGTAACAATCCATTGAACAATTCAATATCTGGTGCGAAAAAATCGGTCATAACATCGACGGCACGCTTAGCAATAGGGAATAGCAAAGTGCTGAAAGCCAACATGTAAATGTACTTGCTAAAGCCAGGGTCACTCATGACTACCATAAAGTAGAACACTGTAAAAAAAGTGATGCCAAGTGCCCAGCATTTGAGAGTGTAGCTTAAACGAATCATGTTATCTCCTCCCTAAGCTTTCTATTGATCGCTTCACATTGATCTTACGCAGAGTAAAGCTGCCCTATATATTCATTATTTTAAATACATAGTATATGTTATAATACGAATATATGGTTGAGTCAACCAATTTTTCTATTTATTTAAAATGCTCCATAAATCATTCAATTTAAAAATGAAGTTTTTTGAGGAAGAATTTCATAGATATAGTCTAATCCAAATAAAACCGATACAACCCTATTAACAATTGCATTTAATGAAATAAACGATGACTTATTCAATAGACTATCGCAAACAGGT
>NZ_JBNNFX010000007.1:0-151531 GCF_050267985.1 Psychrobacter sp. NPDC078929
AAGTTTTTACGCCAAGGTTGGATGGAAAATGACTTATCTAAATTGTTTTATGATATTCATCCAAAACATAACTCTTTTGTAGTGCAGTGACTATAACAACTACAAGCAATCAAATATTTATATTTTGAATACTAAAGACATTGATAGATCTTCATAATTAACAGACTCACTTATTAACAGCTTTAATAACACAATCAACCTTTGTTACTAATGATTTTTTAAAAAATCTAAAAATTAAAATATCAGCTAGACTCTAGGTATGGCAGTTTCATAACGTCACAAGAAAACATTAAACTGTTAGAACCTTAATGAGTTTGCTACTGAAATATAAACTACATCGTTGATAATTTGCATACAGTATTTATAGATACCTTTAAATAAAAACAGCTCATCATTGGATATGAGTTACCGTTTTTAACTATTGCTAATTATGTATCATGGAGTTTTATAATGAAAAAAAATGTTTTATCACTAATCGTCGGCGCTACCCTTGTATTACCAACTATGGCAATGGCGGCACCCGTTAACAATAGCGATCTAATGCCAGCAGATATGCGTAATACTCCTGTCGAGAGCACTGTGCAAGCCGAAATAGAAGGTCCTGATGGTGAGTTGCTCGCGACTCAACCTGGCACTGTAGATGTCGAAGCGTCAAATACTGCTGATGTCGATATGGACATGGGTAACGAAGCAGATGAAATGAACGACGAAACTGACGATATGGATAATGAAGCAAGCGATGACAATGCAGCTTTGAGGAATAACGCTCAAGCAACAGCCAATGCGCCAGCAATGACTACTGCTACAACTGCTCAGGCTCCTGTCCAGAACGCTCAAGCGCCTAACATGCAACACAGTAATGCAGACTATCAGCCTTTAATCGCTGGTGAAGCGGCTACTGAGAATAAAGTTGCAGATGCTGCTAGTACGTTGCAAGAAAAGAAAAAAGACAAGCGTGGTGAGTTATTAGCTACTCAGCCAGCAAACGTACAGTTCAAAGAAAACCGTCGTATCGCTGTATCACGCTAAGCAGATAGTAGTTTATTTCATTAGTTTGTAAGCGTATTACTTATATAAAAAGGCAGCCATATGGCTGCCTTTTTTGTTATACCAAACTATAAATTTTAGCTATTTTTAGCAGCATTTATTTCTTAGTTTTAGTCACGCCAGCTTCTTGTAATAAAGCACCAAGTGTACCCATTTTACTTGGGGCTTCAGCTTTATCATTTTTCACCGGCTTACTACGATTGCTCGCGTTATCTTTATCTTGACGCTTACCACGTGGCTTAGACGGACGTTTGTCAGCAGCTGGACGGTTATTATTTGGACGGTCACTATTTGCGTTATTATTGCGTGGACGACTGGTTTTCTCGCCATCTGTACTAGCTGTCGTAGACTTGGCATCAGTACGGACAGGTTTTTCAGATTCAGGTTTCATGCTAAAGCCGATACGACCACGTTTTTCATCGATAGAGATAACTCGTACCGATACGATATCGCCAGGTTTGACACGGTTCATAGGATCGGCGACAAAGTCATTGGCCATCTGCGAGATATGTACCAAGCCATCCTGATGCACACCGACATCAACGAAACAACCAAAGGCCGTTACGTTAGTGACTACCCCTTCTAACGTCATGCCTTCGCTCAAATCTTTGATACTATTGACGTCATCACGGAAATTGGCTGTTTTAAATTCAGGACGAGGATCACGAGCAGGTTTAGCAAGCTCTTCGATAATCGCTTTTACGCTGACATTATCGTCATTAGCAGCCAGTGTAGTCGTATCGATAGTATTTAACACGCCATCATTACCGATAACTTCTGACAACGGCTTGCCCGCTTGTGCGAGTAAGCTATCAACCAATGCATAACTCTCTGGATGCACACCAGTGGCATCTAATGGATTGCTACCATTATGAATACGCAAGAAACCAGCTGCCTGCTCAAATGTCTTAGCGCCTAGACGCGGGACGTTTTTGAGCGCTTCACGGCTATAAAATGCACCATGCTCTTTGCGATAGGTGACGATTTGCTGCGCCACATTGCGGTTAAGACCTGCGATGTGAGCCAAAATAGCTGGGCTGGCTGTATTTACATCCACACCCACCGCATTCACGCTATCTTGAGTTACTTTATCAAGACTGTCTGCAAGCTGGTTTTGATTGACGTCATGCTGATATTGACCAACGCCAATGGCTTTTGGATCAACTTTCACAAGCTCTGATAATGGATCCTGCAAGCGACGCGCGATAGAAACCGCGCCACGTACAGAAACGTCTAGATTGCCCAGCTCATCACTAGCAAGTTCACTCGCTGAATAAACAGACGCACCCGACTCATTAACAATGACGGCTTTGGCTTTTAGTGCATCGTTCGCAGACAAAATCTCTTTGATCATCGCATCTGTTTCGCGACTTGCCGTACCATTACCGATAGCGACCAAATCAACGTTATAAGTGCTTAATAGCTCATCGATGACTTTTTTAGCTTCATCCATCTTATTATCAGGTGCAAATGGATACACTGTCGCGATGACAGGCTTCTCTTCGCTATCTGACATGACATGACCTTGCGCATCGACGATAGCCATTTTTACGCCATGACGGATACCAGGATCGACACCTAGGATGACTTTAGGACCTGCAGGTGCAGACATTAGCAAATGCTGTAAGTTGCTAGCGAACACATCAATCGCATCCGCTTCTGCGGCTAGGCGCTTTTCAGTTAATAGGCGATGCTCGATATGCGGACGCCATTTGTCTTTCCACAAGCTACTGGCTGCCTCTGCCAAAAACTCACGGCATGCTGCTGGGGCTTTGGCATCGACGTCGAAATGGCTGATGATTTTTTCGATAAACGGTGCATCTTCGCCTTCAATTTTTAGAACCAAGACGTTTTCTTGACGACCGCGCAACATCGCTAATAGGCGATGATTTGGCAGTCGAGCAAGGCTTTCGCTATGCTCAAAGTAATCTTTGAATTTTTCGCCAACTTCGCGCTTTTCTTCGCTCGCAACGCTCGATACGATACTGGCAGTTTTGGCAAAACCACTGCGTAAGTTGTCCAACAAACCCAATGCTTGTGTCCATTCATCAACGATAATCGCTTGTACGCCAGCGAGCTGTTTTCCGATATCGCTAAAATCAACCTCAATTTCATTACCACTGTCATCAGTGATACTTGACTGGATCTGATAATCAGCCAATGCATCCGTCGGGGTGATTTCTTGGGTCAAGACCGCTTGGGCAGCAGTATCAAGACCAGCGGCACGAGCTTTGGCAGCAGGTGAACGACGACGCGGACGATATGGCAGATAGATATCTTCAAGCTCAAGCTTAGACGTCGCATTATCGATACGCGTCTGTAGCTCATCGGTCAGATTGCCCTGTGTGCTTAGCAGCTCAGTAATTTTGAGGCGACGTGTTGCCATGTCACGCTCATAATTAAGCGACTTCTCTAAAGCACGTAGCTGCGCATCATCAAGATTCTGAGTCTTTTCTTTGCGGTAACGCGCAATAAAAGGAACCGTCGCGCCTTCATCATAAAGTTTGACAAACGCATTGACTTGAGCAGTCTTAATGCCAAGCGCGCGAGCAAGCTTGTCGTGAATATTCGCGTGTGTGGTTGCATCTAAAACCTGTGCATTTGTCGAGGTTTGAGATGACGTTAAGGTATCAGTGCTACTCATATACGTATCAATCGTTGAGAAATGTAGCTTTGCATTATAGCAAAAGCTGCATGAATAAAAATCCTTTTTATCTTTTCGTTATTTATTGCGCATTTTAGGACGCAAATCGTTCTATATCACACATCCTATGGACTTGTTAAACAAACGCATACAGCATTTATTATCATGGGTGATGCAATTCTCGGTGCAATCTTATACACTAAAGTATCAATAACACAAATATTGATATGTGCTGACATATTGAACAATAGTTTTTAATTTTATGAAGTGCTTATTCATAACCAATAATTAAATAATGATAATTAGTGGCAGTGTTTTTGCTCATAGCTATTTACTTGTAGTTTCTGATAACAATAATTTTTATAAAAGGATGCCTGTATGACTGATAACAACAGCCCTGACACGTTAACTCAGCGTATTTTAGTCGTCGATGACGATGCTCGTCTGCGCTCTTTGTTGCAACGCTTCCTAGAAGACGACGGTTTTGTCGTTCGTACTGCTCATGATGGCAGTCAAATGGACAAACTCATGCAACGTGAGCTTTTCTCTTTAGTCGTGCTCGATTTGATGCTACCAGGCGAAGACGGTATCAGTATCTGTAAGCGTTTGCGTGAAGACAATGCAGATATTCCTATCATTATGCTGACTGCCAAAGGTGGCGATGCTGACCGTATCGCAGGTCTAGAAGCGGGTGCAGATGATTATCTGCCTAAGCCTTTTAACCCAAAAGAGCTATTGGCTCGTATCAAAGCTGTACTACGTCGTCAAAACCGTGAGTTGCCAGGTGCGCCAAGTCATCAAATGGAAGTGGTCGAGTTTGGTCCATGGACATTAGATCTATCGACTCGTACGCTCAAACGCGATGGTAACGTAGTCACTTTGACAACAGGTGAGTTTTCAGTGCTAAAGGCGCTCGTACAGCATCCACGTGAGCCATTGACCCGCGATAAATTGATGAACCTTGCTCGTGGTCGTGAATGGGGTGCGATGGAGCGTTCTATCGACGTCCAAGTATCACGTCTGCGTCGCCTGATTGAAGACAACCCTTCACAAGCGCGTTATATCCAGACCGTGTGGGGCGTTGGTTATGTATTCGTTCCTGATGAAGCTGACGCAGAAACCATCAAAAGTGAATAGCTTTTAACTGATCTAATTTCTTTTAATATAGGCCGTGTTTGGTTACTCACAAACACGTGCCAATATGATGAGCATACCTGTGAAAAACCCAATTATTTTTCAAAACACACCCTGCACATTAGTGACAGGGTTTTTAGGTGCTGGCAAAACTACCGTAATTAATCAGTTACTGGCCTCGAAACCTGATGACGAACGCTGGGCCCTCTTAATCAATGAGTTTGGCCGTATCGGTATTGATGGCGCACTCTTGGCAAGCTCCCAAGATAACGATCTTAACCAAAAAAATATTGCCATTCGTGAGATTAGTGGTGGCTGTATTTGCTGCACCAGTCAGCTACCCTTGCAAATTGCAATCAGTCGTCTGCTCAGTGAGCATCATCCGCAGCGATTACTCATTGAGCCCACAGGGTTGGCACATCCACGTGAGCTGATACTACAACTTAGTGCGCCGCACTGGCAAACTGCCCTAAAAATGAATGCGGTGATAACCGTACTGAGTGGCGAGCAGTGGCAACAGATTAAGTATCGTGACCATGATGGTTTTCAAGCGCATGTCCGTGATGCCGATGTGCTGATAATCAATCGTTATACCCAATTAAATACTAGCGAAAAACAAACCTTGGTAGAATGGATAACCAAGCTAAATTCACAAGTAAAAATTATTTGGGCGGCATCAGGACTAACGGCATCTGAGACAACAGACTCATCAGATGTCCATTCATCAGATAAGTTTGTAGCAAATAAACTTGTAGCAGAGGCATACTTGACCACGTTGAACGACCAACTGAATCAGCCCAGCTCTATCATTTCGAATCAACGAAAAGTCAGTATCTCTAATCCTAAAAAATCGATGATTGGTGTACAGTCTCAAGTCAATTCTTTAGCAGCTGCGCCATCATCGAGCTCATCTACCGATGAGAGCGAGGCTCAGGCCAATCCTCAGACCAGTGCTAATAGTGATCTGCCCTATCGCTACCATGAAGAGCAGCAAGATTTTCAATTGGCTGGATGGCGACTACCCGCTCACTACATACTAAACGCTAACGATTTACAGGATTGGTTATTAGCACTGCCAAACTGGCAACGTATCAAAGGCGTGGTACATACTTCTGACGGCTGGATGCAGATCAATTTTAACCCTGGTAGTCTAACCACCAAAACCATCGACCCACAGACGGATAGTCGATTGGAAATTATTTTGCAATTAGACAATGCTGTCGATACAAATGCTGCCAATACAGATATAGAAGAAACTGAGAATGATGCCAAAGCGTCATCAATATGGATAGATTGGGAAGAGTGCGATCGCGAACTGATGGCACTGGTTATATAGAAACAGACAAAAAAGTGCGGACATTGCTATTTTAGCTAGCAATGTCCGCACTTTCTTTTCAACGCAACTAACTATTTTTAACGCAATTGACTGTCTTTACTACCACGGCGATTAAACAGCTCAGCTGCTTTTGCTTCCTGCTCAAGCTCCGTCTGACAGCTAACACAATGTTGAATACCGGGCACTGCCAGTCGCCGTGCCTCTGGAATAGGCTTACCACATTCGTCACACAGCTCGGCACTCACACCTGTCGGTAACGAACGTCGCGCTCGTTCCAATGCATCATTTACAGTTGCATCCATTTGTTCGTGCTCAGCACCATCTCTTGACCAGCCACCTGCCATAATCTTATCCTATTTTTTATTCATTATAATTAGACAATACAAATGTCTTTAATAACAAATAGATGGGGCTAGCTATGGTTAATTGCAACCTGCGATAGTGTATAAAACCGTCAATAAAGAATGACGTAATCGATTTACAAACTTTGCTACTAATCTTTAGGTTGTAGCTCAATGACTTGACCGCGTACGCCAATGCTCTCATCACTCATCAGACAGACATAGCCTGCCATGATATCTTCAGGTGTTTTTAAGCTCATAGGGTTCTCACCTGGATAAGCATGCGCACGCATATTGGTACGAGTGCCACCTGGATTAACGCAGTTAAAACGTAGATTGGTTGTGTTCTGCGTCTCTTGAGTAAAGATATCACTCATACCTTCTACTGCTTGTTTGGAAAGTGCATAAGCACCCCAAAATGCGCGAGGATGTGTACCTACCGTGCTAGAGGTGAAGACAACAGAGCCATGGTCAGCATCTTTCAATAATGGCAATAGCGCTTGAGTCAGCATAAAAGTCGCTGTGAAATTGACTTTCATCACTTGGGCAAAAGTATCGACGTCATACATCTCAAGCGGCGTCAGTTGTCCTAATACACCAGCATTATGCAATATGCCATCTAACTGGCCGACTTCTTTATTGATTAACCCTTCGAGCTGCTGCATTTCAGCGTAAGTCGCCCCTTCTAGATTCATCGGCAACATAGCAGGCTGCTTACCACCAAGGCTCTCAATCTCATCGTAGACGTATTCAAGCTTGCTGCTAGTGCGTCCTAACAATAAGACAGTGGCGCCATAACGAGCATAGGTCAATGCCGCAACGCGGCCAATACCATCCCCTGCTCCAGTCACCAAAATAGTCTTACCATCTAAGCAGTTACTTGACGGTACAAAGCTACGAATATCATCATGAGTCAAAGGCTGAATAGGACTTTGAACCGTTTTTTTATTGTCTTGTGGATCGACTGGTTGATTATTATTGTCACTCATGGCATTACTCACTACTTATCATTAAATCGTTGAGGATATGTGCTTATGGTTGTAAATCTGGTGATATATAGCAGTCTATAAATACTCAAACTTACCAGACGATAGCAGCAATTTATTTAGCTGCTCAGGCGTATCCGTAATATAGTCGGCGCCCCATTTTTTCAAAGACTTTTGATCTTCAGGTGGAATATATCCATAAGCGGCCAAAATCGTTGGCATGCCAGCAGCGTTGCCAGCTTCAATATCACGTACATGGTCACCGACATAAAGTACGCAGCCTGCAGCCCCTCGCGGAATACCGAGTTTTTCTAGCGCCATGTACATTGGCTCTGGGTCTGGTTTGGTACGTGATACGTCATCTGGACAGACCAAAACCGCACAGCGTTGATCCAGTTGCATCTCACTTAATAGCTTTTCAGCTAAATAACGCGGCTTGTTGGTAACGATACCCCACGGCACACCCTTTGCTTCAAGTTCAGTCAGTACCGCTTCAAGCGCCTGAAACACGCAGCTATCGACACAGATATCTGCTTCATAATCATCTAAGAACTGCTGACGAAACTCAAGCAATGCTTCCTCGCTGACTTCGAGTTGATCGTTATGTCTTAGCATCAATTGCACCATGGCCGAGGCACCCGCAGAGACTTGCTCGCGGATTTCCGCTTCAGGCGGTGCCTGCCAGTCATTTTCGAGACTCATTTTACCAATGATACGAACAAAATCAGCAGCAGTATCGATTAATGTCCCATCAAGGTCAAATAAAACAGCTTTTACAAATTGGGTCATAGTGAATGCTCTTGAGATTGATGACGTGTTTAGTGAAAGTATGGCAAATAAATGGCTGCGTGCAGCATTAAACCAATGGCTTTTGTACGGCTATCATATAATTAACATCGACATTTTGGGCAAGCCAGTAGCGTTTGGTCAGCGGATTATAATGCAAACCGATAATATCCTGACGAACAAATCCAGTATTGAGTGCCATTTTGTCTAATTCTGCTGGCGTGATAAATTTGGCATAGTCATGGGTGCCGCGATCAAGCAACCGCAGTACATACTCTGCACCAACGATGGCAAACAGATAAGACTTAGGATTGCGATTAATCGTTGATAGTACACAGACACCGCCAGGAGCTAACAACTCATAACAAGCCTGCACAATCGAACTAGGATCTGGCACGTGCTCTAGCATCTCCATGCAAGTCACCACGTCAAACTGACCAGCCTGCGTTTTTGCTAACTCTTCAACAGGTATATGCTGATAGCGAAGCGTATTCTCTAACTGGCTTTGCTCTGCATGTAACGCAGCAGCTTTTAGGTTTTCTGTACCTAAATCAATTCCTGTCACATCAGCACCGCGGCGTGCCATAGATTCTGACAATATTCCGCCGCCGCACCCTACGTCGAGTACTTTTTTGCCAGAAAGTCCTTGCTCAGTGGTTTTATTAGCATCGTTTTGATAGCCACGTTTGACGTTTTCTTCTATCCAGTTTAAACGTAATGGATTGATCTCGTGTAGCGTTGCAAACGCCCCTGTGTTGCTCCACCACTCACTCGCCAAGTTATTAAATTTTTCGACTTCGCTAGGATCTACGTTGATGGTGGTAGACTCTGTACTATTGAAAGCGCTATTATTATTTTGATCATTTGAAGTTGATGAAGAATTTAAAGCAGAGCTCATGGTATATTCCTTGATTGTCACTATCGTTATTATCGTTTACAGTGCATGATTATGTGCTTAATATTAGCATGAGAGTAGCAGTTTTGTCGTAAGCACATCGTCAGCGATTGTGAATAGGCTTAAACTTTACCCTGTTTTTTGGGCAGTATCTTGATATAGAAAAGATACGTATCCTTGTGACAATATCGCATTCTGATACTTTTGAATCTCTTAAGTTCCATATAGAAATAAAGCAGACACTTGAGAAACAGTAGATTCAAAAAGTAACAAGCAATATACCTTAAATAATAGCTAACAGCTTTACAACTATCGGTTAAGAATGCGATTCACAAGTACATACATTTTACGTTATCATAGTCGATACTTTGCTATTGTTCGATTATACTCGACACTGTCTTGTTTAGACGCTTTAAAAGCTATATATTTTAAAGTGTCACATGTTTAACAACCATATAGACACAAACCTCTTAACCCATTCTAAGTCTCCACACCTCAAGGATAAAGTATGAAACGTGTCATCACACTGACTGGTCTAGCCATGGCCATTGGACTTGCCTCTATGGGCGCACAAGCTGCAGACTATGTCGCTGGAAAAGATTACCGTGTGCTAGACAACCCAGAGAAAATCAGCGGTGATGCTATCATTGTTCGTGAATTCTTTTGGTATGGTTGCCCACATTGTAATGTGCTTGATCCGCATATGGAAAAATGGGCAAAGACTAAAGACAAAGATGTCGTATTCTTCAAAACACCAGCGGCACTTAACCCTGTTTGGGAAGCCAATGCACGCGGTTTTTATGCGGCTCAGCTTTTAGGGTTCGAAGACAAAACTCATTCTGCATTATTTGATGCTATCCACAAAGATGGTAAAAAACTGTTTGATCAATCATCATTGAGCAAATGGTACGCGTCAAAAGGCGTGAATGAAAAGAAATTTAACAGCCTATATAACTCATTCGCTGTTGGTACAAAAATTGGTCGCTCACAAGAAGGCGCTAAACGTTATCAGCTTTCTGGCGTACCAGCTGTGGTGGTGCAAGGCAAATATGTAGTCACTGGTGAGAGTGCTAAAGTACCTAAAGTCGTCGACTACTTGGTCGACAAAGCCCGTGCTGAAAAGAAATAACTCAAGCAATAAATACTTGAATAATAGACATAACGCACAGTACATCCGTACGTCATGCACAAAAAAGCCAATCATAAATTGATTGGCTTTTTTGCATCTTAACATTTTAGCTATTCATTTTTTAACTACTAACCTGTCAACTAATAATCTTTCAATTAATAACCTTCTAGCTTGGTGTAGGTATTATTTTTTCAGCTGCGACAAAATAGCCACTTCACGAATATAACTCGCCAAATCTGCTTTAGATTCTGCTAGCAACTCATCGTCTTGCATATGTTTGGCATATTCTATCCACAACAGCAACTGATACATACTGTGGTGCTCAGAAGCTTTATATTGCTTCACAAACTGCTTGAGCGTACCTTCATCATTGATATTTAGACGCTCGTACCAGCTCTCTATTTTTGAGACTTGCTCTTTAGGAAAGAAGGCATCAAATAACGCCTTTATCAGCTCATGGCGATTTTCTTCAATCATCAGCTTACCAACACGTTTGGTCTGACGATTGCGGGCATTGGCACTGGTAATATCAGCAAGTGCCATTAGCTCCGCCATAAAATAATCACTGGCAGGTAAAGCTTTTAGCTGTTTTTTCGATAAGCTAGCAAGCGGTATAGATAACTGCTGTAAGCGCTCATGGGCTTTTTTGAGTTCTGTGCGCGAGACGCGCATATCCTGTTCTTTCCAGTCAATCATAAAAGCTTTCCAAAATAATAATTAATAAATTAAATAGTATCTGACATCACTACCAACGACTTTTTTCGCGGTGTTTTGCCAATACCTTCACGCCTTTAGGCATGGCGTCAGCAAGGCGGCGTTGTAGATGATCAGTGATAAAAACAGAGCGATGTTTTCCGCCCGTACAGCCTATGGCAACTGTGACCGTATGACGATTATTGTGCAAAAACTCTGGTAGCCAACGAGTTAAAAACTTATCAATGTCATTCATCATTTCTGCTACTTCTGGATAATCTGAGAAGAATGCGCCTACTTCGGTATCCAATCCTGTCGAGTCACGTAACTCAGGGTTCCAATGCGGATTCGGTAAAATTCTAACATCGAATACAAAGTCAGCATCGATAGGGCTACCGTATTTAAAACCGAAAGACAGTAGATTGATGACAATCTGATTGTCCATGCCTATGTGTTCACGCAAGCTGTCTTTTAACTGATGAATATTTAGGCTACTGGTATCAATCCTAATATCAGCATGACCAGCAATTGGCTCTAATAGCTCAACTTCTTTTTTGATAGCAGCAGGTAAATTAAAGGCAATATGCTTAGCATTGTCACTATCAATATCTTGAGACATTAGCGGATGTACACGGCGTGTCGCATTGAAACGGGCTATCAGCGTACTCTCTTGTGCAGTCACATATAAAATTTGTACCGCATGAGACCCATAAGTTTCCTTGAGAGAAGCATACGTTACTGCAAAGTTAGATAAATCAGCACGTGGCGTTCGAATATCGACACCCAGCGCAATACGATGAATGCCGCTTTCATTGACCAGTTTATGAGCGGCATTAGGTAACAAAGACAGCGGCAGATTATCAATAGAGTAATAGCCTAGATCTTCTAAGATATTCAATACTGAGGTTTTACCAGATCCTGAACGCCCTGAGACCACCAGTATACTGAGCTTATTCGTAGACGTCTGATCCGCTATCGTTGCTGCCGCATTACTATTTTGATCCTGACTTACACCCATGATCTACTCATCCAAGTCTATTGTATCTAGTCTACTGCTACGTCATAAAAGCTAATTTACCACTACCAATTGATTGTCTAACAAACGCGCCTTTCCTAGCCATGCTGCAACTAAAATAACGATGTTTTTGTTCTCTGTATTAAAGGTTTTAGAGTCACTTACGACAGAACCTAACTCCTCAGTCTTTACTTCCAGATAATCAATAATAAAACCTGCGTCACTAATACGTGTCCGCGTATCTACTAATAGCTTATCAAATGCTTGCTGACTAAGAGCCGTACTTTTCAAACTCTGCGCTAATTCTTGCAATGCTTGATGTAATACAGGGGCAACTTGACGCTCATTTGCACTTAAGTATTGATTACGAGATGATAGCGCTAAGCCATCATCAGCACGAACAATAGGCGCACCAATGATATTAATAGGATAACTCAAGTCACGTACCAACTGCTTAATAATAGCAAGCTGCTGATAGTCTTTTTGTCCAAATACTGCCACATCTGGTTGTAAGATATTGAATAGTTTAGCGACAACAATACCAACACCATCAAAGTGTCCAGGACGTGATTGACCACATAACTGATTGGCAACAGCACCAGCTAATACAGCAGTAGGTGGTGGTAATACTGGATACATTGCATCAATACTAGGTGCAAATACGTAATCTGCATTCACTGTCGCAAGCTTAGCCACATCTGCATCTAGTGTACGCGGATAGCTGTCAAAATCTTCCCCAACGCCAAACTGAGTGGGGTTAACGAAGATACTGACCACCACTACATCTGCATGCTGTTTGGCAATCTTTACTAGCTCAAGATGACCGTCATGCAGATTACCCATCGTTGGTACTAACGCAATGCGCTGCTGACGGCCTTGTTTGTCACTTTGCTGACCACGATAAGGCTGAAGCGCTTCACGTAGTGACGAGATATCATGATAAATAATTGGAGACATGATTACTTTTCTTCTATTCAAACGTTCTGTTGTTCAATAGCGTAAATAACTTTAATAACGTCAAAATCAGCTAAATTGTTGCTGCTCAGTCGGGAAACTACCTTCGCGTACTGACTGCTGATAGAGCGCAAAAGCACCTTCGATACTGTGTGCGCTATTACGCTCATCAGTTAAAAAGTCATGGACAAAACGTGGCACTCGGCCATGCGCCATACCTAGCATGTCATGCATCACCAGTACCTGACCATCAGTATCGGCTCCAGCACCAATACCAATAACTGGCACGGCAACAGCTTCAGTAACGGCTTTTGCAAGCGCGGCTGGAACACATTCTAGTACTAGTAATGCAGCACCAGCATCGACGACTGCTTTGGCATCGGCAAGCAGTTTATTAGCCGCCTCATCACCGCGACCTTGAATTTTATAACCGCCAAATACGTTGACTGATTGCGGAGTCAAACCAAGATGCACACAAGTTGGTGTACCTGCTTGCGCCAAGGTCGTTACCAATTCACACAGCTCGCTACCACCTTCGATTTTTATGACATGCGCCCCTGCTTGCATTAATGTGCGGCTATTGGCGACGGCTTCTGGTAGTGTCACATAACTCATAAACGGCAGGTCAGCCAATATCAACGCGTGTTTGTTGCTACGAGCAATATTGGCAGTGTGATAAGCCATATCGTTGACTGTCACAGGTAGTGTTGAGTCATGGCCTTGTACAACCATGCCCAAGCTATCGCCAATTAAAATCGTATCAATCTCGGCTTTTTCCATCATTCGTGCAAACATCGAGTCATAACAGGTCAAGCACGTGAACTTGGTGCCGTCTTTTTTAAACTTATTTAGAGTAGATAATGTCGTCATATGACCCTCAATTAATCTGCAATGCCTTTGATTATCAATACTGCTACTATTCTAGCTATGATCGAGATGTTTTAGACCAATCTTCTATCACTCAGCATCATTTACTTATAATCAATCGCTTGATAGTAATGTTAAACCTGTCCAATCACGACTTTGGGAATAGTCACCTATCGACTTACCGGCGATGGTTAAGTTTGGTGCCAACTCTCGCAGTGGTATTAAGACAAAATTGCGCTCACTTAAACCAGCGTGCGGTATTGTCAGTATTGGATCAATAATCTGTGTCTCGCCGTATAGCAAAATATCAACGTCCAGACTACGTTCACCCCAACGGCGCAAACGTGCCCGCTTGGCCATACTCTCTAACTGCTGACAAAAAGCAAGCAGCTCATAAGGGGGAAACGTTGTCTCAAAACCAGCTACTGCATTAACAAAATCCGGCTGATCTTGCGGACCCATCGGTGCTGAAGCGTAAAAAGAAGAGACACTTACCTCACGTACCTGCTCATGTGATTGCATCATTGCAAGCGCCTGCTGCAAGTGATCGGTAGGTGAACCTAGCTCATTAGCGAGGTTGCTACCCAAGCCCACATAACAGGTAACCCAGTTACTATTATCTGTACTATTATCCATATTATGCGCTTTCGGTACTAGGCTGACGGCGGCGGCGCTTCGATGGTACAGGGCCTTTGTTATCAGTGACTTTCACAGCAGGCATCTGATCACTCATATCTTGCTTCGCTTTAGCAGCCTTTGCAGTAGTTGCTTTCACCGATTTCTTGGCTCTCGCAGGTGCAGTGGCCTTCTCTGCGTCTTTACGTGCTACTATTTTTACAGCGTTAGCATCACCTTCATCCGTCGATTTAACGGCGGGCTTAGGCGCTTTTTTCGCATACTTCGCTGCTGATTGTGCTTTGCTATTACTACCCTTCGCATCGCTATTGCCTTGTACTTCGATATTGCTCGCACTATCTACAGTAGGTTGACGACGGCGACGCTTATGCGGGATCGGCTCGTTATTCATACTGACTAACGCAGGTGATCTTGCAATCGAGCGAGCTGGTCTAGCCTGACTAGCTGAAGCTTGAGCTTCTGGCTGATTAGTATTAGACGGCTGAACGTTATTTGAGCGTTCAGACTTAACCGCTTGCTTTGGTGCATCTTGATTGGTTGATGCTGGCTTTCGCACAGGTGCTTTACTACGTTTCGACGCATTATCAGCTGACAGTTGCTTCTGTAAAGGTGGCACAACGTTCTCGTGCTCTATAACAAATAACGGCTTAGGCTTTACCTGTTGATTTGCCGATTGCTTGTTACTAGCAAGAGACAACTGCTGTAGCTGAGCAAGCTCGTTATTATCTTGCTCTACTTGCTGCACGTTATGTCTACCACTGTCAGTGCGACCAGCTTTAGATTGACTTGCAGCGCGGCGGCGACGGGCTGGAATATTTGACGAATCATTTACCATTGTTTGGTCATTTCTACCTTTTTCAGCACGGTCATCGGCTTTGTTTTGCTTTGTACTGTTCTGATTGGGTGCTGCATTATCAGTAGTCTGTGTTTTTGATTCTTGACGATTACGTCCGCGACCACGTTGCCCTTTTTTATAAGCACCTCGGCGAATATTTTCGTCAAATTCATCAATCGCTTGCTGCTGCTCTTGTTCAGACAAGGTTTGATACGTCTGCCACCAGTCACCCATATCGTTGGTTGACTCTGATAGCGGATGCTCTGCATCGCCGCACTGCTCACGTAATAATAAAAAGTCAAAGCCCGCACGGAAACGCGGATGCTCTGATAGCTGAACGATCTGTTTGCTACGTGGGGCTGCAAGTTTTGGCTGCAATATCCAGATATCTCGAATGAATTGCTCAGCAAATTTCGGAATAGCGGTTTTGATACGCTGACGGTCGATGACTTTGCCAGCCGCATGCATTTGCGCTTCGGCAAACGGCATATTACGTTTCTTAGCTTTTGCTAATTGATGTAGGTAATTTTCCCACAGTAAGGCAGCATAGAAGAACGCAGGGTTGATACTCTTGCCCGCTGCAATACGCTTATCGGTATTGATAGCTACCTGATTGACTAAAGCACTTGGCTCAGACGGTGGATAGATAATGAGACTATCAATCGCACCTGATTCAAACAATAATGGCAATAGAGGTACTAGATAGCCACCGGTAAACATCTTTTGCGTTTCATCATAGAGACGATGCGGTGATATTTGCTCAAGTAGCGCCCAGTTCCCATCATTGAATTGAGCAGACAACGCTTCATCAAACTCAAAACCCAACTTGGCTTTGAAACGTAAGGCACGTAACAAGCGCACAGGATCTTCTTCGATACGTACTGGCGCATTGCCCAATAGACGAATGATTCTGTTATCAATATCATCAAGCGCGCCGCAGAAATCATGGACGATGCCTTTGAGCGGTTGATAATAAAGCGCATTAATAGAGAAATCGCGACGGGAGAAATCTTGTTGGATATCGCCCCAAACATTGTCGCGCAGAATCATACCGTCTTGATTGGTATTGGCATCACTGGTTGGTGGACCACGGAAAGTAGCAACTTCGATCAACTCGCGACCTGAATATACATGCGCTAACTGGAAGCGGCGACCAATAATGCGGCAGCGCTTGCCAAAGACATCTTTAATCTCATGCGGCTTGGCATCGGTGACGGCATCAAAGTCTTTCGGGCGCAGACCTAGTAAAGTATCGCGCACACCACCACCGACGATATACGCATCAAACCCAGCACGGGTCAATGTGGCAATCACTTCAGTAATGGAATTGGGTAATTCAGATTTGTTCAGTTCTAACTGCTTGGCGGCACGCTCGGCCATGCATCTACTCCTCGCCGGTATTCTTTAACTACCCCTGAATAACACAGCGTTTATCAGGCGGATGTACCCGCTAGTTTAACAAATTTTGGACCTACTGGGGGTGTTATGACATTTACTTACATGCTATTTTGTCAATATTGGGGTTAATTAGTGCAAAACACCGCCATTAATCACGCACACTTAAACGTCTTTGGTTTTTCTCGACTGTTTTTGCACCGATACCTTTCACTTTTGCTAACTCATCCACTGTCTTAAAATCACCAAACATATCACGATATAAAATTATCGCCTGCGCTTTACTGCTACCGATACCATCTAACGAAACAAGTTCACCTTCATTGGCTCGATTGATATTGATAACTTTCTGCTCACGCGCTTGTGTAACAGCTTTTTCTTTTGCGATTAAATACTCATAAGCACGCTGAGGGTCGTCAAAACAAGGATCTGCATTGGCATTATTGAGTGCGACCACAGACAATAGGAGACTAAAAGCGGTGGTCGTCAGTAAGCTGGTAAATGAAAATTTACGATGAGCGTTCATGTCGTTTCGCCGCTTCCCACAGTGCATCCATTTCTGTTATATCGCTGTCTTCAATACGCTTGCCAGAGAGTTCTAGCTGCTCCTCAATATAACCAAAGCGAGATTTAAACTTGTGCACGCAGGTTAAGGTAGCCGCTTCTGCATCAAGGTTTAATTTGCGTGCAACATTTACGAGTGCAAACATACAGTCGCCTAATTCTTTTTCGACCTCTCTGATGTTAGCTTTGACCTCAGCTGTAGACTTATCTGTTAGCTCATGTTTTAGCTCAGCAATCTCTTCGTCTAACTTGTCTACAGCACCTGCAATACCTTCCCAATCAAAACCTAACTTTGACGCTTGCTTTTGTACATCCTGCGCCTGCATCAATGCGCTACCCGCTTTGACTTGATCTAAGCGACGCTTTGATTTACCACGTGCTTCGCGTGCCTGCTGCTCCTCGAGCTTAATTTCGTCCCAGCGTACTTTTACTGCCGCATCGTCTTTGAGCGTTTCGGCTTCAAACACATGTGGATGACGGCGAATCAGTTTTTTTTGCAAAGTACTGATAACATCACTCATATCAAAGCGCCCTTGCTCCGCATACATCTGACAGTGGAAGATGACTTGCAGCAGCACATCACCAAGCTCACCTTTAATGTCTTCATCATCGTCGCTTTGTACCGCTTCACCTAGCTCATAAGCCTCTTCGATGGCATACGGAATAAGGCTATGGTTGGTTTGCTTTTTGTCCCACGGACAGTCTGTTCTTAGTCGTGCCATCAACGCTAACAAATCATCAAGCTGGCCAGTGGCGTCTGGCGTTCCTTGTACAGGCTTAGGCACGGTAATTTTATTGTCTGAGATACTCATAAGGGCGGCTCTTATCGTTTTATATGTTGTTTGATGATTCGTCTAATAGTTAGTGTATCATTGAACACAGCTTGGCTTATAATTGTGCTACTAACCTCTTCATTTTACCACTGCTCATGCGCGAGGAACTTTATCATTATGCCCACTTCTGCGACCACCAACTATCAACCAACCGCAAAATTCGACCCTGTTACTATCAGCTCATTTAAAGCCTATGACATTCGCGGTGAGCTTGGGGTCAATCTCGATGAAAATATTGCCTACCGTATCGGGCGGGCGTTCGCACAGATTTTATATCAGCGTTATCAGGCAGCGGCTCAAACCCAAGCCAATGATATAGCAACTCTAAAACCTGCTATCGTTATCGGTAGTGATATTCGCCACTCTAGTGAGCAGTTAAAGCAAGCCGCTATCACAGGTATGATGGATGCAGGCGTTGATGTTATTGATTTGGGCATGAGTGGTACTGAAGAAGTGTATTTTGCCACCAGTCACTATCAGGCGTTAGGTGGTATCGAAGTGACTGCCAGTCATAACCCTATCAATTATAATGGCCTAAAACTGGTTAAAGAACATTCAAAACCAATCAGCGCTGATGATGGGTTGGCAGAGATTCAAGCACTGGCAGAATCTGGGCAGTTCACTACGGATAATCAATCAGGCAAATTGCAGTTATTGACGGATAAAAGCGCGTATATCGATCATGTCATGACTTTTATCGATACTGATAAACTAAAACCACTCAAACTGGTCGTTAATTCAGGCAATGGTAGCGCAGGTCCTGTGGTCGATTTGTTGATTGAAAAACTTTTACAAGCTGGCGCACCGATTGAAGTGATTAAATTGCATCATACACCAGATGGTAGCTTCCCCAATGGCATCCCCAATCCAATGATTGAAGCCAATAGAGTGGCTACCCAGCAAGCCGTTTTGGCAAACAACGCGGATCTTGGCATTGCTTTTGATGGTGACTTTGATCGCTGCTTCCTATTCGATGAACGTGGCGAATTTATTGATGGTAGCTACATCGTCGGTATGCTCGCTCAAGCATTTTTGAATAAATACCCAAGCGAGTCAATTGTCTATGATCCACGGGTAATTTATAATACCGAAGCAGTGATAGATGAACATAATGGTAAGGCTGTCATTAGTAAATCTGGACATTCATTTATCAAGCAAGTCATGCGGGACTCAGGTGCTGTATACGGCGGTGAAATGTCTGCGCATCATTATTTCCGTGATTTCTTCTATTGCGATAGTGGTATGATTCCATGGTTATTGACCATTGAGCTATTGTCTATCACTGGTAAAACACTATCCGATTTGGTCACAGGCTATATTGCCGCCTATCCCAGCTCAGGCGAGCTAAACTTTCACCTCACCACTCACGATGCAACAACAATTATTAGCGCAATTGAAGATAAATTCAGCAACGAGCAACCAGTTAAATCAACACTTGATGGTTTAAGTCTTAACTTTGGAGAGTGGCGCTTTAATTTGCGAGCATCGAATACCGAGCCACTTATCAGATTAAATATCGAAAGTCGCGGCGACCAACCGTTACTGGCTGCTAAAACTCAAGAGATAGAGCAGTGGCTAGCAACTCAAGGTGCTGTACCAGCATAAAGTCATTAACCCAGTAAAAAATAATTCTGATTTGCAGTCGAAAAAGGCTCGCTAATGAGTATTAGCGAGCCTTTTTTCTATACACAGAAAACCTTAAATCAAACTATTTAGTTCGACCAATACCCATATAATCACCTACTAAGCTATTAATTTGCGAGCGTGTCAGTACATTTTGCGCATCAAATACGGGCATGGCTTGTTGATTAATTTTGCCAATATCTAATTGATCTCGCGGTGACCAACTAACGATAAAAACAGCATGAGTATCGCAAAGCTGTTGATAAGGACTAGCAATCAGCTCAAGCAAAGGTTGTTGCTGATAAAGCTCGGCAAGTTCATGCTGTGCCTTATCGCTATAAACCAGTGTGCGAATATTATAAGACCACAGTAATGCTAACAACGGATGGATAGCTGAACCAGCGGTACGTCCTGAGCCTGACTTATAACTACCGCCCCAAATCATCACAGTTTTATTGTCAATGAACCCATCAAAATACTGCCAAAACTTACGGAATATCCGCTCTTTTTGATCTTCGTTAATATGTACAATAGATTGCAATAAAGGCATATCCAAACTGTGTGTACGGCTTGATTGTTGCAATTTAGCCAGCTCGGTGGGCAAAGTATTACCACCGAATCCCCACCCTGCTTTTAGATAACTACTGCCTACCCGTTCATCCAATCCCATGATACGACTAACTTGACTGATATCGACGTTTTGACTATCAGCCAAACGTGACATCTCATTCATAAAGCTCACTCTAGCCGCTAGCATCGCCATGATACTACTGCGAGCAAACTCTATCGTTGCGATATCAGCATGATGGGTAGCGCGTGCATGCTGCATTAAAGGCTTAAACACATTCAAGTGCTGGCTACTACTTGCTGTCTTTTCACCCAGTAGCCATAACGAAGGATTCAACATCGAGCTATACGCATCGCCATCTTGTAAGAATACAAATGGCACATAATAGACCCAAGCACGCTGTAAACGCTGAGCCAATCCTGCTACATGGCCTAATTGCTCAATGCCGCTCATAATCACAGGTAGCGCTTGCTGATGGCTTTGGTTAAAAGCGGTAATCCAACTGTCTTCTGTCCACGACGGCTTAATACTGTCTAAAAACAACCAATAAAGCGTTACCCTACTTTGAGCATCAGTTTCGTTATGACCAGCTACTTCATAGCCTTTTATTAGCATATCGGCACTAGCTGGTAATTCCTTACTAGTAATAACCTGCTGCTGCTCATACATTTGCCATAGCGCTTGCAGATGATGCTCAAAACTATATTGCTGTATCTGCTGCGTCAGTAGTATCTTGTCTGCGTAGAGATGCACACGCTGACCGAGACTTGCTAGCACCACTGCACTGGTAATTGCCTCTATGCTGTGACCAATAAGCACACAAACTGTGGAATCAGTTAATTGGTTTGGTTCAGATTCATTATTGTATTTATTCATATGGCTACCATCTAAAACCGTTTCCATGAGCGTGCTTTCCTATATTATTGACACACCACTATCGCTAGGACAGCTGTTTGATACGCTTTAGTAATTGGTCAGTAGATGTATCGAATAGACCTTGAGAATCTTTCTGCACGTGCTGCATAGCATGGTGTACGGAGTCTGCCATTTGCTTACCCATCTCGACGCCCCATTGATCAAACGGATTGATATCCCAGATACTGGCCATGACATAGACCTTATGCTCGTAGAGCGCTATCAATGCGCCTAAACTATGCGGCGTCAGCTCATCAATCAGTAATGTGGTTGACGGTTGGTTACCACGGTAGTACTTATATTTGTCTGCTTCGGACACTGTCTGTGGATCAACCAGATCTGTCACAGCAGCATTGCCAAATGCCAATACTCGACTTTGCGCCAAACAATTTGCTAAAGACAATTCGTGCTGTTGTTGCAATGAGGATTTTTGCGCCTCATCACCGTAGCGACGTACACAAGCGATAAAGTCACAGGAAACCTGCTGCGTGCCTTGGTGTAACAGCTGATAAAATGCATGCTGCGCATTTGAGCCGATTTCACCCCATAGAATTGGACACGTATCATAGTCAATATGATCCCCATTCCGAGTAACTGACTTGCCATTACTCTCCATCTCTAGCTGGGTTAAATAGCTGGGTAAATAGCCCAATCGACCGTCATAAGGCAATACGGTATGCGCATTTACTTGTAAAAAAGTACTGTTCCAAACAGCTAGCAAACCTAACAGTACGGGTAAATTGTCGGCAAAGTCAGCTTGTGCAAAATGCTCATCCATACTATGAGCACCACTTAATAATGCCTTAAAGCCACTCATACCAATACGAATAGCAATGGCAAGGCCTATCGCCGACCATAAAGAAAAGCGACCGCCGACCCATTCCCAAAGCTGCAACTGATGCTCAGGATGAATTCCCCAAGCACTCATTTTTTCACTATTGGCTGAGATGCCGATAAAGTGTCGACGTAATACACTGTCTTCTGTACCTGCACGGAGCTTTGCCGTCGCAAGTAGCCAAGATAATGCCGTCTTAGCATTCGATAAAGTGTCAACCGTACCAAAGGATTTGGAAGAGATAATAAATAATGTCGTCTCAGGATTTAAATGCTTGAGTAGATTATCAAGCTGCGTACCGTCCATATTGGAGACAAAATGCACTTCAATACTGGTATCTGCCCATTCATCAAGCGCTGTAGTTGCCATCAGCGGTCCTAAATCAGAGCCGCCAACCCCAATATTGACAACATCTGTAATTGCCTTGCCAGAAAACCCGCGCCACGTGCCATTGCACACGCGCTCTGATAAGCGTGCCACTTGTGACAAACTATGATGTACATCAGTGACGATATTTTGTCCATCGACTTGTAATGTCGCTGTCTCTGGCAATCGTAATGCTGTGTGCAATGCAGCACGCTGCTCGCTGGTATTTACCATCGCCCCTTGTAATAACGAATCAATACGAGCATCCAGCTCACAACTATCGGCCAAACTCAGTAAGTTAGACAATACTGTCTGATCGATACGCTGCTTACTAAAGTCCATATATAGCGCACCCGCTTGCCTGCTAAAGCGTGTCGCACGCTCATCATCTTGCGCAAACAAGGCTGCCAGTGACCACGGCTGCTTAGCCAGACTTTGCAACTGCTGCCAATATTGAGAGCTGCGAGCACTGCTATAACGCTTATCGTCCTTTATCTCATCCATCAGCTATTCATCTTCTGCTAATTGCTGCTGGGCAAAATAGATAAACGCCTGCATATATGAGCGCATATCGCCTGCATCATAACTATCACCGCGCATCGTCGTCACATTGACCCCGTATTCGCTAATCAGCGCATCAATCGCATCGGTCAGCTGAATCTCACCGCCAACCGACGCTTTGGTATTGGCCAAATAATCAAAGATTTGATTGCTAAACACATAGCGACCAACCACTGCTAAGCATGAAGGTGCATCTGCTAAGCTAGGTTTTTCTACAAAGCCAGCGACTTTAAAGCTAGCATTAACCTCTGCTTTGTCATCGATATCGCCCGCATTGCTATACGTTTCATTTAATTGGGCGATGCCATACTTATGTACGTCTTCATCCGCTACTTGATCAACCAATATCTGTGAATGACCATCTGTAGCAAAGGCATCCAGCATAAAGGCCAAATTATCAGCAGACATATCAGTGGTAAATGGATCAAGCACGACATCAGGTAACAATACGGCAAAGTCATGCTCACCAATGATTGGTCGCGCTGCCAGTACTGCATGACCCAAACCTAACGCTTTACCTTGACGTATCATCGATACCGTCACATCTTCTGGCAACCAGTTTAAGCTATCAGCCAGCTCATCTTTGCCTTTATGACGCAATTGATTATCCAACTCCGCATTGATATCAAAGTAGTTTTCAATTGCGCTCTTTTGCGCATGACCGACCAAGACAATATGTTTAATACCGGCAGCGATGGCCTCTTCGACCACGTAATGAATAGCAGGACGATTGCCAAGCGGTAACAACTCTTTTGGCACAGATTTTGACAATGGCAGCATACGGGTACCAAAGCCTGCGACGGGGATAACGGCGTGAGTGATTTTTTTCATATAAATAAGACTGTTTCAAAAGTTAAGTGAGAATAAGGTAACAGATAGACGATGATAGCTTAACAAGTATCAAGATACATTGTATCCATTCGGGTTCATGCTCTGCCAACGCCATGTATCTCGACACATATCAGCAATCGATAATTCAGCTTGCCACCCTAACAGTGTTTTCGCTTTATCGGCACTGGCATAGCAACTGGCGATATCTCCTGCACGACGTTCTACAAACTGATAAGGAATGCTCTGACCAGATACCTCAGAAAATGCAGATACCAATTCTAATACAGAAGTACCTTTGCCAGTGCCTAAGTTGATAGGTAAAAAGCCTACTGAGTATTGTTGTGTTTTACCATCTTCAGTTAGACTGGCCTGTTTATCTAGATAATTTAATGCAGCCACATGACCTTGCGCCAAATCAGTGACATGGATAAAGTCACGAACACCTGTTCCATCGACAGTAGGATAGTCATTACCAAAGATACTGAGCTTATCAAGTTTGCCGACGGCCACTTGAGAAATATAAGGCATCAAATTATTAGGAATATCATTGGGGTCTTCGCCAATCTGTCCTGATGTATGCGCGCCTACTGGATTAAAATACCTAAGAGCTATCATGTTCCAGCTGTCATCAGGCACAGCTAAATCTTCTAAGATCTGTTCTACAGCAAGTTTACTTTGTCCATAAGGGTTGGTACAAGAGCGCTTCGAGCTCTCATCGATGGGTAAGGATTCAGGATCACCATAGACAGTGGCAGATGATGAAAAAACTATATTTTTAATATTATACTCTGCCATAACTTCTAATAATGTGATGGTACCGCTGACATTGTTATTGTAATACAGCAATGGCCTTACTACTGATTCCCCAACTGCTTTTAACCCAGCAAAGTGAATCACGCCAAAGAATTCGTGCGAAGCAAAGACTTCTCTCAGTAACTCAGGATCTCGTATATCCCCTTCGATAAACTCAATAGGCTGACCAATAAGCGTAGAGACACGGTTAATCGCTTCACAGCTACTATTAGATAAATTATCGTACACAACAATATCATAGCCTGCTTCGTGTAGTGCTATACAAGTATGCGAACCGATATATCCAGCACCGCCAGTAACTAATATTTTATTTCTCATAACATCGATCCGTTACTTTATGAATTAGTTATTCGTCTTTGCTCATAAATGCAACTATACTGGGAACTATAATACATTACCAACGTAAATATATTAATAATGTATATCCAATTTTCCACTACCAAACCAAGCCGTCGACTACGTCATGAAATTCAACAACTACGTCAAACCATTATTGTCAGGTTACTATAAACACTATCGCTACCCTAACCAGCGTTTGGCGCTAGTGGTTGGTATGCTGCCATGGAAAGATATCGTCAACGAATGGGTGTTTGAGTCGGCACATGTACAAATACAACGACACTTTGATAAGCAATATTTTAATCTTTGGCTCAAACCTTTTATCCAAAAGGTCAATCCAGTCATCTATATTTGGGGCTATAAAGCGCCTCAATACTTTATTGAGTATGTCCGCGAGCAAGGTGTAGACATTTTTTTCTTAGAAGATGGTTTTATCCGTTCAGGTCCTGATGATGATAGTAGCGCGCCACCATTATCTATTGTAATGGATAGCCAAGCGCCATATTTTGACACAACGCGACCAAACGATCTGACCGACCTCATTGCAAATTTTGACTTTGAGCAGGATAACTATGATGAGGTGCTAGCACAAGAGATGCTTGATTATTATTTATCGCATAGAGTGAGCAAATATAATCATCAACCTTATGTCGATGTCGCACCAATATATGGTACTAAGGATAAAGAACGTATTTTGGTATTAGGTCAAGTACCACATGATGACTCACTGAAATACGGTGGCGGTGAGGGTGTTACTTTACTTGATGTAGTGAAGAAGGCAATCAAAGAAAATCCTGACGCTCAGATAATCGTCAAACCACATCCAATGACGTTAGACAACCCTGACATCGTTAGTGCACTCATAGAACTAGATTGCCTTATCCTCACTCAATCTATACATTTGGTTGACGCATTGGAAACTATCGATCATGTCTATACGATTACTTCACTAGGTGGATTTGAGGCGTTACTGAGAGGAAAAAAGGTCACCGTATTAGGGCGACCTTTTTATGAAAATCTTTGTAAAACAGAAGCTATTAGACGTCAGTACTTTCTCTTATGTTACCTATATAGTCAATAAGATTACTGTGTCACATTGGCATGAATTTTCAAGAATGTAGTAGGATCTTCTATTAACTTAGAGTGACCCTGCTCAATCAAGATATTATCAGCTATTTCACGTAAAGCGCCAAAACCGCCCTTGGTCTCCAGCACTAAATCACACTTAGCTTTGACGTATTCAGGAGCATCAGCGACAGCCACTGCAACACCACAACTGATGAAAGCTGGTAAATCAATGGTGTCATCACCGATATACACAGTATTCACTTTGGTAGTGCCTGCCCGCTGAATAATTTCCTTACAGGCTACTTCTTTATCTTTGATACCTAGCATAAAGATATCAATGCCTAAATCAGAAATCCTCTTTCTTAATGGCTTTGAATCTTTACCTGATAATACTGCTACTTGAATACCTGCCTGTTGTAATAGCTTTATACCTAGACCATCGCGCACATGGAAGCGCTTGATACATTCACCATGTTCATCATAGTAAATACCACCATCTGTTAATACGCCATCAATATCGGTAATAACAAGTTCGGTATTAGAGAGTAAAGACTTTTCACTCTCTGACTGTTTACCTTGAAGAATAGCGATTACTTTTTGAAGGTCTTCAGGAGTATCTACACCAGGCCCTGTCTTCATTACTTCAAATGCATAAATATCTATATCGCTATCTAATAATCTTAATTGTTCTAATTGTTCTGCTGATTCGACATTAGATTCAGGTAATTGCGCATATCGTTCTAAGACAGACTTGCGATAGGCATATACACCAACGTGCTGCTTATAGTTAGTTTGTATCTCATTGTTTCGAATAAAAGGTATTGGAGAGCGACTAAAGTAACATGCACGGCCGCTATGTGATGTAACCACTTTAACGGTATTGGGATCTTGAGCTTGGCGTTCATTGATAAAGTGATAAAGGGTTCCAACTTCAATGGACTCATCGCTACGCATGGCGTTAATCAACATTTCAATATCATCAGAACGCACTAAGGGTTCATCACCTTGTAAATTGATATATAAATCAGCATCCACCTTACTCATCACTTCCACGAGTCTATCGGTACCTGAAATATGAGTTGAACCAGTCAACACCCCTTTACCGCCAAAATTTGCAACTGTCTCGAATATCCTCTCGTCATCTGTTGCTACTATCACTTCAACATTTTTGACTGATTGAGCTTTCTCATATACATGCTGAATCATCGGTTTACCCAAAATATCAGCAAGTGGCTTACCAGGAAACCGTGAAGACGCATAACGTGCAGGGATAATAATAGCAACAGAGTCCATCTAATACACCTTTATATATTTACTGAATATCAATGCTTGGTAATGACTTAATTAAATCATCTACCTGCTTCATCTGTTGTAAAAATGGCTCTAATTTATCTAGCGGCAATGCACTTGGTCCATCGCATTTAGCTTCACTAGGATTGGGGTGCGCCTCTAAGAACAGTCCTGCAAGTCCGGCAGCCATACCTGAACGAGCCAACTCTATAATTTGATCTCTACGACCTCCTGATGCATCACTACCTGAGCTTCTGGTTTGTAGTGCGTGCGTCACATCAAAGATAATAGGCGCATTATTACTAATGCGCTTCATTACGCCTAATCCCAACATATCGACGACCAGATTATCGTAACCAAAACAGCTACCACGTTCACAAAGCATGAGTTTATCATTACCCATTTCATGAAACTTATTGATAATATTTTTCATCTGCTCTGGGCTTAGAAACTGTGGTTTTTTAATATTAATTGGACGACCAGTCTCTGCTAAGGCTTTAACCAAATCAGTTTGACGCGCCAAAAATGCGGGCAGTTGTAAAATATCAATAACTTCAGCAGCTGGCTGACACTGAGCTATTTCATGTACATCTGAAATAATCGGCACACCAAAGGTTTCTTTTACTTCTTGTAAAATCTTCAACCCTTCATCTAATCCTGGCCCACGGAAAGAATGGATCGAAGACCTATTGGCTTTATCGAAGCTAGCTTTAAATACATAAGGTATATCAAGCTTTTGCGTAATTTCCACATACGCTTCACATGCCTTTAGGGCAAGATCTCTTGATTCAATGACATTAATACCGCCAAACAGCACAAAAGGTAAATCATTGCCTACCGTTATATTTTCCGTTATTTTCATTATTATTCCTCAAAACTATAAATTTATGATCACATCATGTTATCTAGTTAATACCAGCTTGCACTAAATCACGTAAAGCAAGGACACCTATTAACATATCATTGTCCAAAACGATAAGCTGATTAACGTTTTTCTGCCTCATTATATCAAGTGCTTCTGAGGCCTTGGTGTTAGATGAGGTAGTTATAGGCGCAGCCTTCATGACACTGGCAATAGGTTGGCTCATATCTTGGTTTATCGTAAGCAGTCGGCGTATGTCACCATCTGTCAAAACTCCATAATTATTTTCACCATCTACTACCACCGTCATGCCTAATCTTTTTTCTGTGATTTCGAATAAGGCATCTATGATACTGGTATTTCCTGTAACTAAAGGAATATCTTTACCCGACTTCATGATATCTGAAACATCGGTCAATAGTTTCTTACCTAGAGAACCAGCCGGATGAGATAAAGCAAAATCATCAGATTTAAAGCCGCGTGCTTCAAGCAATGCAATAGCAAGTGCATCACCTAACACCATAGTGGCTGTGGTACTAGAGGTAGGCGCTAAACCCATTGGGCAAGCCTCTTCAAAGTCACCAAGTGTCAAAGCAACATCTGCTTCTTGAGGTAACCTACCTAATAAACTCTTACTAATACTTATTAAAGGTAAGTCTAGTTTCTTAATAACTGGTAATAAAACATTGATTTCATCACTATTGCCTGAGTTGGAAATGGCTAAAACAACATCACCTTTTACAATCATTCCAAGATCGCCATGCCCTGCTTCACCAGGATGCACAAAAAAAGCCGGTGTACCAGTAGATGCCATTGTTGCTGCTATTTTACGTCCTACTAGGCCTGACTTACCCATACCAGTAATAATCAGACGTCCTTGACAGCTCAAGATAGTCTGACAAGCCAACGTAAATCTCTGATCTAAATCTATCTTTAACAGTGCCAATGCTTTAAGCTCAATATCAAAAGTTCTTTGAGCAGATACTAGGTAGTTATTATCTTGTGGGTGCACTATATGCTCCTCAGTCAACTGGATTAATTCAATCCTAATTTCTTACAATAATATATAAGGATAAATTATAGTTTTAATATTAACTTGAAAAATATTTTAGATAATTTTTGTCATTTATTATTCTAATTTATCTTTAAATTACTTTAAGATCACAAACTCTATACTTTTAGGTGGAATAACACCTTTATAAATTTCACCCTTAGACAAAACCCTAAAACGGTAAACTTCTTTTTTAGCATCAAAACTTACCTTCTCTATATCATAAATCTGTGGATCTAACTCACATATACCATCAAAACTTATATTTTTGTTTACATCTCTTATAAAAATTGATCCTGACTCTTCGAGAGCAGCTGCTTGCTTTATATTTTTATCTAAATAAATCCAGCCTAATTTTGTTCCAATAGTATTTTTAATAGATTTTCCTGGAAAGCTGTATTCAACTCCACTTGCTTTGTCTTTTTTCAATTTATTAAACAAACCTACCCATTGCTCAATAATTTGTTCAGACATAAATCTTGAGGAGCTAGTTATACCATCTTTCCCCATTTCATAAGCTATATCTGGATTATTTAATAGATATGAAACCTTTTCTATAAACTCTTTTTCATTATTGACCAAAAAACCATCTTTACCATCTGTGATAATGTCTGTTGGCCCGTATTTAGTTTTTATTGATACAACAGGGGTCCCACAGGACAACGCTTCAGCAATACTAACTCCAAATCCTTCAGCCGAAGACATGCTCAATGCAACAGTAGCACGAGACAGTTCTCTATGTGGAGTTTTTGAGAAGCCCATAAACTTCACATTATTATCTAATTTATTGCTTTTGACTAAAGCTTTAAGATTATCTCGCTCTGCCCCATCTCCCCATATTTCTAAAACAGCATTTTGGTTTAGAGATACAATGGATTTAAATGCTTTAATTATTTTATCTATCTGTTTCACTCTATCCAATCGCGCAAGAATAATAGCGAAGTTCTCTGTTTTATTACCTAGTAAATTTTTATTAACAGTTTTTATGGGGTTAGGTATCACATAGCATTTTTTACTTATATTGAATTGTGCTTTTATGTCTTCAAGTTGATGATGAGTAAGAAGCACGAAAGCATCAGATAGCTTGTTATAATCAAATACATCTTTGTATTTGGGAGCTAGCCTTGAACCTATAGTTCTTGGTAGCAATAAGTGATTGCTATGTGCCATTAGTATCTTATAAGCATTTAAATCTGAAATCATACAAACGGACTTTGCCGCCATTATAGCATCTGCAATATAGTAACCATCCGAAGTCCCTTTTAGTTCTGATAACCAAAAAGCATGAATGGAGTCTTTCGAAGAAAACTGTAAGCAACCCTTTTCTCGATGATAATATAATACACAAGTACAAAAACCTTCTTCATTAAAGTACTCTTCTAGAAATAGTTCATCATTAGAATTAAAATATTTAACTAAAGTTGACATTGAACCTCTAGGGTAAACCGTCTTTCTCTTTACTTTTTCTTTTAGACTTTCTTTATGATGGCTTGAAAAAACATCTGGTAAGTTTAAATTATGTTTGTGAGCATAAGATAGAGAACTATAAAAATTAATAACTTTTAACTTTTCACTAATTGTCGAAATCGATATTAAATTATTTATTATTTCATTTAGCTTATTGTTAAGTGCAAGAGTAGCAACAGCGGAATCAAACCCTGTACTTTCAAAGGATTCAGTTCTATACATCGATACTCTCGTAACACCACCAGCTTTCTCATATATATTATTCAAAATAGATATAACTTTCATGTGGTTACCTTGATAACAAATTATTTAATTATTAATCCATTCTTTTAACAGAGCAGGCAACTTCTCTAATTTTGGGTTATATATATTTGCATAATAATAAAGGAGCTTTTTCACCTTTTTCTCATTGACTGAAAAATCATCTGTCTCCAAATATTGCAACAACTCTGTTGGAGTTTTTACTTGGTTGGACACAGCATAGGCATAGTCACACTGTCCACATACGACTACTGGTTTTAAGTGCATAAGAGATTCAAAACCAACACCTGAGTTTACTACAAACACAGCTTTAGCATTTTCTATGATGTTATGAATCGATGCATCTGAAACTATAATACTACCCTCACTTACAAGTGTTTCAATCAATACCTGCATACTGAGAGAATTACAATAAGGGTGACGCTTTACAACCACCTTAGTAGCTGTATTTTTATAATATTCAGCAATCGTTTTGAGCATTTGTATACCATCAAAAAATGCGATATCTGCTACTATGTCTGTTAGAACCTGAAGTGCTACAAATACATACTCACCTTCAGAGACAAAGGCTTTCTCATTTTGGTGATATTTGGATACGTTATTAACGACGTACTCTTGATACAAGTAGTTAAAATTTTCATCTAAAGTAGATTGGTCAATGTTACTTGTATACTCTTCTATTTTTGAAAAGTCATTGGCCATTTTAGAATAGCCTGCAAACCCTTGGGTATCAATAGAGCAACGACCTGCCAATGTAGACTCTTGCACATGCAACCAATTAGGGTTATCCACTTCATTAAAGGTATGATAGCTAATAGCCTTAAAATCTGTTTTTCTATATGCCTTTCTCCAATTAAATTGATGTCTTGGAATAATTATCACACTATCAAACGATTCAACTATCTCGCATATTTTTCTGAAATACTCTTGCGCAATTTTGAATGTTGGTTTCTCATTCTCAGGAGGTGTAAAAAAGGCATTTGGTATAAACAGTTCAATTTTTACAGCTTCTCTTTCTACTTTATTAGCATCAACTGGAAAGCCATTCATCATCCCTAGCAAAACATCAGATCTTTCATTTTGATCTGCTACTTCTAACCAAGCAATAATGTTTTTCGAGTCACTATAAACAAGGTTTTTTTCTATTTTTTTATATAGTGCTGATACGCTCTCATCAAGATGAAAACCAAGTTCTAAGCCTTGGCTCATAAACTCCATTGCGTCGGCAAACCATCTATTAGCAAGTAAAAACTTAAGATTTCTATTAAATTCACTATTGTTCTTAAGTATATTTTGTATAATAACCCTTCTGACTTTTATCCTACATTCAACAAGCTCATCCTTTCTCTCAGGGTAAAAACAAGACACCCTGTTAATCATGCTAAGAAATCTTGCCAACTCGGCTTCTTTAAAATCGAGTACTCTATCTAGAGTCTCATTTCCTTTGTCGAGCATATTGTGATCAGATTCAAAAGTTAATCTTTTGATCGCACCATAGATTGGGTAGGTCTGTTCACCAAGCAGCAGATACGAATAGGCTCTGTCTATCTGTTTATCGAACTTATATATATCGGATATTCTATGTAAAACCCTTCTATCCATCATGTATTTCTTTTGCATCAAAAGTAGGTGATCTAAAGCGCTTTTTTGATCTCCTAAATCTAGATAGCTTGCAATAATGGCAAACCTAGTTTTCATAGTAAAAGAATCTACATCGATTGGGAGCCATTTGATTAATTTTTCAACCTCTTTATTCCTACCCAACTTACTTAGAAATAAAATATAATCGTCATAGTACTTAGAGTTTAAAGGCTTTAATTTAATTAATTTACCTATTCTCATAATTTCTTCTTCTAGCATAGTAGTTAGATGGGCACCATCATGAGAAAGGATCTTCTGTTTTAATGACTCAACTGTTTTACTGTTAGGTGATTTAGTCAAGACCTTCCAAGCGTCATTAAACTGCCTACGTTGTATTTGAATTTTCGCTTCTTCAACATAACCGAAAGTATGTTGAGGAAAATTAGTTATCGCCTTTGCTATACACTCTTCTTGTAATCTCACATTGTTTGCATCAACAGCTGAGCTGTGAACTTTTTTCAGTCTGCTCAATGTAGGACTTTCTAACTTAGCAATATCAAGATAAGCTAAAGATGGTTTTTCCTTGTCAGCTAATGCTACATTTCTCTTTGATGCTACATTTTTCTTTAGTGCATTAATTTCTTTATTATTGGGGGCTTTGTTTAGAATTTTCCAAGCTTCGTTAAATTTTTCGTACTTGATTTTAATTTTTGCCTCTTCAATATAGCTGAAAGTATTCTGAGGGAACCTTGTCCTAGCATGTGAAATACATTTTTCCTGTAATGCACTATTGTTTGTTTTGATAGCTAATTTATAAACTAGCTTTATCTTATCTAATGGTAAAACATTCAAAACTTTATCATTAATAGAATCAGGATGAATATTTTTAAGATTAGGTATAGAAAACATACTAAAAAGTGATTTATCTGCCATTTTGACTCTTCTTTAAAATATTGTATTGACGTTTTAACTGGTGTAGCTCTTTTACTGAATCATGGATATAAGACTGCATTTGGGTACGCACGATATCACCAGATATTAGACTGTTTATCGCTTCAATACATTTCTCTACAGAGTTTTCACTATATTCATATAATTCAGATTTTATAGCTTTTTTCTCACCAACTATATAATCATAATTTTCTTCTATATGTTTTATACCGTCAATCAGATCAGATGGTCTAGCTACTCTATATCCGAGCTCATCTCTTCTATTAAACTCTAGACTATGCGTATCAATCTTAGCTTCTTCTAAAATTTCATTTTCATTCTTGTCTAAAAGAACAACTGGCTTTTCGCAATGAATAGCATCGAAAATCGCACCACTATAATCAGAAATGACGATATCAGAAATACTAAGAAGTTCTAGAGCATCGTCATTGGCACCAAAGAAATGTATCCTATCAGTTTCTATTTTTTCTAATCTACCATCTTCCAAAAGATCTGTATTGTGATGCAATTTAATAAGTACATTATAACGTTCAGATAAACCAAGAACTGCACCTATATACTCATCTATGCTAGACAATTCTCCCCAAGTTGGCATGTATAAGACTGTTAGCAAACCATCATCTATACTATGAATATACTTATTTTTTGCAATTAGATGGAAATCTTCATCATACCATAACTGCAATCTTGGATTACCAACAGCTTTAGATGGCGCATAAGTAGACAATTTTTTTTCTGGATAAGATCCATATACAAGACACAAATCTGCTAACGCTCTCCATGTGCCATAGTTATGTGGCTCTTTGGCATAACCATATTGAAGCATTACAATTTTTGTTTTCTCAAATAATGGTAAGTGAAGAAACATTGTTTGACATACAATAACATCAAAAACGCCATCTAATTCTTTAATCTTTCCAGTCTCCCAAACTACAACAGGAACTTCTTGATTGGTTAGAATTTCTTTTGTAAAATCATTAAGATGATCTCTTCTCTTCTCTAATATAAAAACGCTTCCTGGAATTTTGCTAGCTAATAATTTAATATGTATAAATTGAAAAGGATTCCAGCCTATAAATGCTACTTTATACTTATTCATTCTTATAAAACTCCAAAGTTGCTTTGTTTTCAAATAAGCTAATTCTAAGCTCTGATCGTTTAATCTATTTTTTAAATACTAATAACATTTTTACGAATTATAATATTTTTTTTTACGAAATATAAAGCTAATAAAACAAGAAAATTATAAGATTAAGTAAAATATATCTTTATATAGTTTATCAATGTGAATTGTCACAACACATCTAAAATACCACCTAAATCAAAATAATACTTTTCAATTTATAATTAAAATGCAACTGTTATGAATATACACTTATTAAATTATTAATTAGCGTAATGTCAGTTGCTTTAAGTATAAGACATTAAACTTAACACTATCAAAATCTCGAATAATAACTTGGAAAATATATCACTCCATACTATACAATCACCAGCTTTGCTAAAACTAATACTATTTCAATTTCTTATGATGTTTATTATAGTCATCAATTATAAAATTAATACTCAGCATATCTTCATGAGTTAATTGCTCAGAAGCTTTCATATTGCGAGTGACTAAAGTAACAAACTCTGAAATCTCATATCTTAATCCATCCCCTTCGAATGAATACTCAAACTCTTCAATATGATTGGGATCCTCATATCTAACAAAAAACTTCTTAGTTAACCACCATGGAGCAGGGATATAAATATATCCTTTTGAGCCCGAAATAACTGCTGAGCCTTCAGTTTTAGTGCCTATACCAACAGTACTGATTGAAATAGCACCTGACTCATACTCTCCAATAATACGATTAGATAAATCAACACCAGTCTCTTCGTCTATTTGATCAAAATAATGGATTTTAGACGGCTTCCCAAGCACTTTTTGGGCTAATAGTAATGGATAACTGGCAAGTTCATTCGTTGCCCCACCATAAGGCTTTTTCCATTCTCTGTTAGACTTGTCTTCGACTAACTTTGTAAAAGAAGACCTTACTTCTCTTATCTCACCAATTTTGCCATTTTTTACTTCATATAATAATTTATGAAATGCGGATACAAATGCAGTTTTAATAGCTTCAATAAATACTAGTTCTTTTTCTTTCGCGATATTAAGCAACTCTACGAGTTTTTCTGATTCTAAAGTGACTGGTTTTTCACACAATACATGCTTTCCACTTAATAAAGCGGCTTTAGCTTGTTCATAATGAAATTCATGAGGGGAGGCAATGTATACTGCATCAATATCATCATTTAAGAGATCTGCTAAAATTAAGTGTCCATTAGGAATGCCAGTAGCTTCGATAAAATTTCTGACGTTAACTATGTCTCGTGACATGGCAGCTTGAATAACCAAATGAGGCACATGTTTAGCTTCATTACAGAAACGCTTAGCTATTCTGCCTGTACCTATCACTCCTATCTTAAATTCACGTACTAAATCTTCTCTAAGCTTACTACTAGAAATTGCAGGAGTGCGTGGTAAATATATTACTTCGCAATGTTCAGATAGATAATCAAAAGAACCTACCCAATCATCACCTATAGCAAATATGTCTATTCCCATTTCCTGAATATCTTTAGCTTTTTGTTCTTTATCATATTCAATGATGACTTCATCTACATATTCCAAAGCCCGTACTGCTTCAGCACGTTCAGTCGTTGTATTTACAACATCTAACTTACCTCTTGATCTATCATAACTTTCTGAGGTCACACCCACTACTAAATAATCACCTAATGCCTTAGCTCGTTTCAAAAGGCGAACATGCCCTTCATGTAACAAATCATACGATCCATATGTAATTACTTTTTTCATTTTAAAAACCTAATTTTCCAGTATAAAAGTATTATTATTTAGTAAATTCAAATAGAAAATGATATAAATTTGAGAGACTACGGTATTAAAGTGATTCGAACTATACCAAATATAATATATAAAAAAACACCCCATTGTAGGGGTGTCTTTATCATATTTCAATATAGATTTAGTAGTTTAACTGTAGACTAATGCCTATCTTACCAACCAGTAACTTCTTTTAGCTTATCGCCAAGTTTAGATGGGTCACGTGTATACGCGATACCAGCATCTTCAAACGCTTTGAATTTCTCTTCAGCAGTACCTTGACCACCAGAGATGATAGCACCAGCATGACCCATACGCTTGCCTTCTGGAGCAGTAACACCAGCAATATAACCAACAACTGGCTTAGTCACATGGTCTTTGATGTAAGCAGCAGCTTCTTCTTCAGCAGTACCACCGATCTCACCGATTAGAATGATAGCTTCAGTTTGTGGATCAGCTTCAAACAGTTTCAACGCGTCAATCTGGTTCATACCAGGGATAGGATCACCACCGATACCGATACAAGTTGACTGACCAAAACCAAGCTTAGTAGTCTGAGCTACGGCTTCATAAGTCAATGTACCAGAGCGTGAGATGATACCTACTTTACCTGGCTGATGGATATGGCCTGGCATGATACCGATTTTGCACTGACCTGGAGTGATAACGCCTGGGCAGTTAGGACCAACCAAACGTACGTCGCCAGCTTCTTCAAGATAGCGTTTTGCTTTTAGCATATCGATAGTCGGTACGCCTTCAGTAATCACTACAATCAACTTAACGCCAGCATCGATTGCTTCAACGATAGAATCTAGTACAAATGGTGCTGGTACGTAGATAACAGAAGCGTCAGCTTGAGTCGCTTCCATGGCTTCCGCCATAGTGTTAAATACTGGTAGGCCTAAATGCGTTTGACCGCCTTTACCTGGAGTCACACCACCAACTACTTTTGTACCATATTCGATGGCTTGTTCAGAATGGAACGTACCATTTTTACCAGTAAAACCTTGTACCAATACTTTGGTATCTTTATCGATTAATACACTCATTATATTTTCCTTGTATTCGGTTGTCTTGTAACAGTGGTCTTTACAACTATTATTATCAAATTTTGATAACCAATCTTTGTTATAAAAACCACTATTACGATTTGACTACTATGCTTAAGCGTTTATCTCTAAACACTTATGTGTAAAGACTTACGCTTTAACAGCATCGACAATTTTTTGAGCCGCGTCAGATAAACCTTGAGCTGAAATCAACTTCAGACCAGACTCTTCTAGGATTTGTGCGCCTAACTCAGCGTTGTTACCTTCTAAACGAACAACAACTGGTACTTGTACGTCAACTTCTTTGATAGCAGCGATAATAGCTTCTGCAATCATGTCACAACGTACGATACCGCCGAAGATGTTGATTAGAACGCCTTCAACACTGCTGTCTTCTAGGATGATTTTGAACGCTTCAACAACGCGATCTTTAGTTGCGCCGCCGCCAACGTCCAAGAAGTTAGCAGGCTTGCCGCCATACAATTTGATGATGTCCATGGTCGCCATTGCAAGACCAGCACCGTTTACCATACAACCGATGTTACCTTCTAGAGCAACATAGTTTAGGTCAAATTCAGCAGCTTTAAGCTCACGCTCATTTTCTTGAGTTTTGTCTTGTAGCGCTGCGATTTTTGGCAAACGATATAGTGCGTTTGAGTCGATACCGATTTTGCCATCAACACAAACGATTTCGCCATTTTCACGAACCGCTAATGGGTTGATTTCCATTAATGCAAAGTCGTTTTCAACAAATGCTTTATAGGCACCAGTCATCAATTTAACAAATTGATTGATTTGCTTGCCTTCTAGACCAAGTTTGAACGCAACATCACGCGCTTGGAAAGGCATTAGACCAACTAAAGGATCAACGTGTACTTTGAAGATTTTTTCTGGTGTGTTGTGTGCTACTTCTTCGATATCTACGCCGCCTTCGGTAGATGCCATGAAGGTTACACGACGAGTTGCACGATCAACGACTGCGCCAAGATATAGCTCAGTTTGTACTGGATACATATCTTCTGCAACCAATACGAAGTTTACTGGCTGACCATCAGCATCAGTTTGGAACGTTACTAGGTTAGTACCGATCAGCTCTTCAGCAACTTGCTTAGCTTCTTCACGAGTTTTAACCAGCTTTACACCACCAGCTTTACCGCGACCACCAGCATGTACTTGCGCTTTAATTACCGCAATGTCAGTTGGGGTTTTATCAAAAGCTGCAGCAGCTTCTTCGCCGTTATGAGCGATGATGCCTTCTTGAATTGGCAAACCGTAGCTTTTTAATAGCTCTTTTGCTTGATACTCATGTAAATTCATTGATTGTATCCTTTATTTTTTACAATTAATAAAAAGTGAAATCAAGTGCGCACATATACATATTAATCATACGTCTGACGCACTCATGATTGTGGCATCACCAAAATAGCGATACCCCAATCAGGTTGTAAATCGATAATAACTAAACGAGCAACGACTTATTTCTTACGCTTTTTGCGCTGGATAGCGTGGATAGCACGGCCATCTGCAGATAGAGCAGCTTCATGCACTGCTTCTGAAATAGTTGGATGAGCAAATGTCATCAACTGCAAGTCTTCGATACTAGAGACAAACTCCATCGCGATCATACCTTGATGGACAATATCACCAGCACCAGCAGAGATGGCATGCATACCTAATAGACGATCTGTTTTCGCATCAGCAACTACTTTCACAGAACCTTGCGCTTCACTTTGCGCTAATGCACGACCGTTAGCAGCCAAGTTGAAAGAACCTGTTTTAACTTCATAGCCAGCTTCTTCAGCTTCTTGCTCAGTCAAACCTACCCATGCGATTTCTGGGTGAGTATAAATGACATTGATGATAGTGTCATAGTTAACTTGAGGTTTTTCACCATGAATACGCTCAACAGCCATCATGCCCTCTTCCATAGCTTTATGCGCAAGCATAGGACCACGGACCAAATCACCGATAGCATAAACGCCATCAAGATTGGTTTTGCATTGGTCATTAACATCGATAAGGCCACGTTCAGTCAACGTGATACCGCTGTCATCGCCAAGCAGCTTTTCAGAATAAGCACGACGACCAACACAGACGATTAGCTTGTCGAAGCTCTCCTCGCTCGATTCGCCTTTGCTTTCGCTAGTGACGACAACTTGGTCACCTTGTACTTCAGCATTGGTTACTTTGGTATCGACACGGATATCAAGACCTTGCTTCTTCAGCATTTTGCCAGCTTCTTTTGAGATATCTTTGTCAGCAGCAGCTAAGAAACTAGGAAGTGCTTCATATACGACGACCTCGCTACCTAGACGACGCCATACTGAACCAAGCTCAAGACCGATAACACCAGCACCGATAACGCCTAAACGCTTAGGTACTTCAGTGAAATCAAGTGCGCCAGTTGAATCAACAATACGGTCGCCGTCAGTTTTGGCAACAGGAATCTCGATAGGCACAGAACCTGCCGCAAGAATGACATTCTTAGCAGTGATCGTTGTTTCGCTTTCGTCTTCTAGAGCAGTAAATTTGACTTTTTTGTCAGTGCCCGTGCCGTCAACTAAAGTACCCCAGCCTTGTAACCAGTCAACACCATTGCCTTTTAGCAACGCGGCAACACCGCCAGTCAACTGCTTAACAATACCTTCTTTACGCTCTATCATTTTTTCGATATTGATAGCAACGTCACCAGTACTGATACCGTGCTCGTCAAGGTCATGCTTAGTAGCTTCATAACGATGTGAGCTGTCAAGTAGGGCTTTTGATGGGATACAACCAACGTTTAAGCAAGTACCGCCAAGTGCTGGCTCGCCTTTATAAACGCGCTTTTCGATACAAGCAACACTCATACCGAGCTGGCCTGCACGAATAGCTGCTTCGTAACCACCAGGACCGCCGCCGATGACGACTAAATCATAATTGTCTTTCATAGTACGTTCCTATTTTTAATTGTATGTGTCATTTAAACTGGTTGTTATCTCGCTGATAGATCAGCGTTATCTACACTGAATAGTTAATACACTATGTCAATGAGATAGATTCACTTATCAATAGCAAATCACCATTATTAAATTCATTTAAATACAGTTATCAGCGCATCAAACGATTGCTGATTAATAAAAATCATTATCTATACCAAAGTTAAAAAGCTTGTATTAGCGGTTGCCAATACAAGCTTAAAAGCTTATAGGTCTAGTAGTAGCATTGCAGGGTCTTCGACCAACTCTTTGATAGTTACCAAGAACTGTACTGCTTCTTTACCATCGATCATACGATGGTCATAAGATAGCGCTAGGTACATCATTGGTAAAATTTCAACTTTACCATCGACAGCCATTGGACGGTCATTGATAGCGTGCATACCTAGGATAGCAGTTTGTGGTGGGTTCAAGATAGGTGTTGACATCAATGAACCAAATACACCACCGTTAGAGATAGTGAACGTACCGCCAGTCATGTCTTCTAGACCAAGCTTACCTTGTTGTGCTTTACCGCCAAACTCACGGATTGTGCTTTCAACATCAGCCATGCTCATGCGATCAGTATCACGTAGTACTGGAACAACCAAGCCACGATCTGAAGATACTGCTACACCGATATCATAGAAACCATGATAAACAATGTCATCGCCATCTAGTGAAGCATTTACTGCTGGGAAGCGTTTTAGCGCTTCGGTCGCTGCTTTTACGAATAACGACATAAAGCCTAAACGTACGCCATGACGCTTTTCGAACTTCTCTTTGTACTTAGCGCGCATGTCCATCAATGGCTTCATGTTCACTTCGTTAAACGTCGTCAACATCGCTGTATCTTGTGATGCTGATAATAGACGCTCAGCAACACGCTTACGAAGACGAGTCATTGGAACACGTTTTTCAGTACGCTCACCCATTGATTCAGCAACAGGACGGCCGCTATCAGACTTGATACTGCTGTCTGATTTCAATGTTGGGTTAGCCATATCAGTTTTGGTTACACGACCACCGCGGCCACTACCTTCAACTTCTTTAGGGTCTACGCCTGACTCTTTTGCTGCTTTACGAACTGCTGGGCTTTGATCTTTGTGCTCTGCTTCATCTTTTTTGTCAGTGACTTGTACTGGCTCGCCACCATCTGCAGCTTGCTTAGCTTGAACTGGCGCAGCTGGTTGGTCTGGATCTACTGCTGGCGCTTCTTCTGCGCTAGCACCAGCTTCAAACTGAGCAATCAATTCGTCAGACAATACAGTATCGTCAACTTGCTTTACGATTTTGGTCAATACACCATCATCAGGTGCCACAACTTCTAATACAACTTTATCAGTTTCAATTTCAGCCAATAGGTCATCACGATTAACTTGTTGACCTTCAGTGACGTGCCACTCAACGATTGTGCCATCGGCAACCGATTCTGGAAAAACGGGGGCTTTGATGTCAGCCATCGATATACTCCTTAGATTTGGATATTCATACTTATTATTAAGTCGTGATAAGCAGCCGGTAATCTTTTAATAACTTTGCTTATATTTTATTAAAAAACACTAACTGTCATCGCCTGATTCATTTATCTTCTATAATCTTTGATTAGACAAGGTGTTACTGAGCTAATTCATCAACACTTATGCCAAGGCCACCAGCAATGAGTGCTTGCTGTTGTTGAGCATGCAGTTTCGGTGATCCTGTTGCAGGGGCTGCACTAGGAGGACGCGCTACTGGCTCCATGACTTTTGCTTTGGTTGGATGCGGTACGACAATACGGAACATATGCGGTGCTAAATAGTACCAAGCGCCTTGGTTCAATGGCTCTTCTTGCGTCCATACGATTTCAGTTAGGTTGCTGTATTTTTCGATTTCAGCGATTAAGCGAGTCTCTGGCAATGGATACAATTGCTCAATACGAACGATAGCCACATGATCAAGACCTAATGCACGGCGCTGCTCTAACAAATCATAATAAACCTTACCACCACACAGAACCATACGAGTCACTTTATCTGCGTTATGATCGTCCATCTCTGGCAATACCGTCTCAAACTTACCATTAGCAAGATCTTCTAGATTAGAAGTCGCTAGCTTATGACGTAATAAGCTTTTTGGTGACATAACGATCAGTGGCTTACGAATAGGACGTACTGCCTGACGACGTAATGCATGATAAATTTGCGCAGGAGTCGTTGGGGTAATGACCTGCATATTGTCTTCAGCACATAACTGTAAGAAACGCTCTAGACGTGCAGATGAATGCTCAGGACCTTGACCTTCGAAACCATGTGGTAACAACATCGTCAAACCACAAACACGCTGCCATTTGGTCTCACCGCTTGAGATGAACTGGTCAATCACAACCTGAGCACCGTTAACGAAATCACCAAATTGTGCTTCCCAAACGATCAATGCGTTCGGTACGGTGGTCGCGTAACCATATTCAAAAGCTAGTACCGCTTCTTCTGACAACAATGAGTTGTAAGTAGCAAAGCGTGCTTGGTTCTCACTTAAATGAGACAACGGTACATACATGCTGCCATCATTGACATTGTATATTTCACTGTGGCGATGTGAGAAAGTACCACGGCCTACATCTTCACCAGTAATACGTACTAATACGCCATCGTTATCAACCAATGATGCATAAGCCAATGTCTCAGCTGCACCCCAGTTAAGAGGCTCTTCGCCCGTTTGCATCGCTAGACGCTGCTCGACGACTTTTTGAACCTGACGTTGTAACTTGTATCCTTCTGGCATTTCGGCCATACGGCGTCCATAGCCTTTAAGCTTTTCGATATCAACACTGGTATCCCAGTCATCAACCAAGTCATGACCTAGATAAGGTTTCCAATCTACGAACAACTGCTCGTTAGGCTCTTGAACCAATGAGCTAACAACATAATCACCACGGTCTAACGACTCACGATAGTCATCTTCGTACTGTTTCTCTTCTTCGGCATTCAAGATACCTTCTGCGATAAGCTTCTGCGCATACAGAGTACGAGTAGTTGGAAGCTTCTTAATAACAGCATACATCAATGGCTGAGTTGCAGATGGCTCATCTGCCTCGTTATGGCCATTACGACGATAGCAGAACAAATCGATGATAATGTCTTTGTCAAACTTATGGCGATAATCTAATGCTAACTGAGCAGCAAATACGACTGCTTCAGGATCATCACCGTTTACATGAAGGATAGGAGCATGAACCATCTTGGCAACGTCAGTACAATATTCAGTTGAACGAACATCTTCTTGACGACTAGTAGTAAAACCAACTTGGTTATTGATCACGATATGCACAGTACCGCCAGTGGTATAAGCACGGGTCTGTGACATTTGGAAGGTTTCTTGAACCACACCTTGACCAGCAAAAGCAGCATCACCATGAATCACGATAGGTAATACTGAATTACCACCAGTATTATCTAGTAGTGGCTGATCGTTACGACGTACTTGACGGGCACGTACTGAGCCTTGTAGTACTGGCGCGACAATTTCAAGATGCGATGGGTTAAATGCTAAAGCCAAATGCGCTTCGCCACCTGGTGTCATCACATTAGATGAAAAACCGTTGTGGTATTTAACGTCACCTGAGCCTTTTTCTGGCTGTACTTTACCATCAAACTCATCAAACAAGTCTGCAGGGTTTTTACCTAAGATGTTAACTAGTAGGTTTAGGCGGCCACGGTGAGCCATACCAATGACCATTTCTTTTGTGCCATATCCGCCAGCACGTTGAATGATTTCATTGATAGCAGGAATGAAGCTCTCACCACCTTCCAAACCAAAACGCTTAACACCTGTATATTTACGAGCAAGGTATTTTTCTAGACCTTCAGCAGCCGTCAAGCGCTCAAGAATAGATAAACGTTTTTCTTTGTCAAATTTGATATAGCCTAGATTGGTTTCTAGGTATTCTTCCATCCAGCGTTTTTCGGTACTGGTGGTAACATGCATGTACTCGACACCGATATGGCCACAGTAAACACGTTCCATGATTTCGATGATTTCGCGCAATGTCGCTTCATCTTTACCAATAACTAAATCATTGGTTGGAAATACGGTATCGAGATCAGCTTCTGACAAATTATGATAAGCAAGCGTCAAATCTTCTACTTCTGCACGTGGATGCAAATCTAAAGGATCAAGCTTGGCACGGCGATGACCGCGACGACGGTATGCTGAGATTAGTTGCTGTACGCCCATCTGCTTAGGATCACAGTTGACAGAGCTGCTAGAGTCGGTATCAGTACTGCTACTCTTATTTGCCGTTTGATTACGAGCAAGTAGTAAGAACTGATCTTTGATAGCATTGTGCTGAGCATCGTTCTGCGACTTATACTGTTCAAAGTACGTTTGCCAGTCAGTATCAACGCTATCAGGGTCTGTTAGGTATTGCTCGTAGAGAGCTTCTATATAGTTGGCGTTATCGGCAGCCAGTTCGGTATGTACTTGGCCAGATTTTTCTTTGGTTATACTATTCATAATAATCGTCTATTTGATAGATAAATGAATGGAATCGTGCTTATTATTGTGTCAGTCGTTGTATGCTCAGGTACTTAGACAATGTGTCATATCCTGTTAAATACTATTCGATAAAACACTTTTATCCCTAAGTATTGCCATCACCATAGAATATTGCTGTCATTGTCTACAAGAGCAAGTGATGCTAAATAGTGGTAACAAGTCTTATTGCAATACCCGTCTAAAAATAAAACTATTTGTGAACGCTCAGTTTTCTCATCTAGCTCGTTTCACAACATTAATTTATATATACTTCTTTGAGTCATAACCAATCCATTAATGATAAGCTATTAATAGATAATTATATTTTCAGCTAACCTATAAACTGGTCATTGATGCTGGATTACCCTAAATTTGCTGATAAATCCTGCCTTTTCAGACAGACATACATTGCTGTATAGATTATCATGCCCATTTTTTGCGACATAGTTTGTTTGTTCAATACTAGGTATTTATGTAATGAATATCTATCATCAATTATAAACGCATAATCATTGTGCGCATAGTATTTTAGCCCGATAATGTCACAATGTGTTCAAACAGCACATATTTAGCGCTGAAAAAGACGCTTTAACCATCTCATTAAATACCAAATACAATTATAACAAAATTCGACTATGTCTATATTCGATTATATAGGGTGATTGTCTATATATTATTTCTTCTTACATACGACCAACGTATTGACCATACAGTTTTACTCTTAAATCATTTAATACCTATTTTTCAATAGGCTAAATTCATCATATTTTTAAATGACAAGTTAGCTATAAACAGTGATAAATCTATATATCAGCTTTTTAACTAACAAAAACACCACCTAATATATAGGTGGTGTTTTTCGTATAGTAACTATAAAGATCGATTACTTATGCTTAACCAGCTTGATCAATCAACATATTACGTAAGTGACCGATCGCTTTGGTTGGATTCAAGCCTTTTGGACAAACTGATACACAGTTCATGATACCGCGGCAACGGAACAAGCTAAACGGATCGTCTAAGCGAGCTAAACGTGCTTGAGTATCACCGTCACGGCTATCAGCAACGAAGCGATAGGCATGTAATAACGCTGATGGTCCTAGGAACTTATCAGGGTTCCACCAGAAAGATGGGCAACTGGTTGAACAGCAAGCACATAGGATACATTCGTATAAACCGTTCAGTTTTTCACGCTGTTCAGGTGACTGTAAACGCTCAGTTGGCGGTGCTGGCTGATCATTGATCAAGTAAGGATGTACTTTCTCATATTGCTCATAGAACTGGTTCATATCGACAACCAAGTCACGAACCACTGGCAAACCAGGTAGCGGACGAACCGTTACTTTTTCTGGTAGCGTGTTCATGTTGATTAGACATGCCAAACCGTTTTTACCATTAATGTTCATGCCGTCAGAGCCACAAATACCTTCACGGCAAGAGCGACGGAAAGTAAGCGTTTCGTCTTCTTTCTTTAGGCGTAATAGTACGTCAAGCAACATACGATCTGAATCAAGTAGCTCAATCGTATAAGTTTGCATGCGTGGCGCTGCGTCCAGATCAGGATCGTAGCGATAGATTTCGATGGTGCGAGTACCTCGGCTCATAATGCTAAACTCCACACGTAGGTGATGGCGGGCATACAAAGATTGCAACATATTTGCGCTAGCTATTAATCAGTACTGATAACCAATATCGGATACCAATTAATAGCATACAAGCGCTGGCATGAGCATGTAGCTGGCGGTCACCTTTTTAATAAATTAATAAGGGATAAAACGTTAACACTGCTGTTATCTATCAACTATATATAAAGCATGCAGTCTAGAATTAGTAGACGCGGACTTTTGGTTCGATATAATCAACGGTTAATGGCACTTTACGTACTGGCTTATAAATGATGCGATTGCCTTCAGAGTACCATAAAGTATGCTTCATCCAATCGTGGTCATTACGGCCGTTAGGTGCGTAATCATCATCTTCTGGACGATCATAATCAGATACACTGTGTGCGCCGCGGCTTTCATGACGCTTCGCTGCAGATATCATTGTCGCTTTTGCTACCTCATATAAGTTAGCAACTTCGAATGCTTCAATACGTGCTGTGTTGAACACTTGTGATTTATCGCCAAGATGAATCTTGTCGATTTTTTCACCTAGCGCTAAAATCTTCTCAACGCCTTCGTCCATCATCGCTTGCGTACGGAATACACTAGCGTGCTTTTGCATCGTAGCACGAATCTCATCAGCCACGTCTTGAGCATTGTAGCCTTCAGTAGACTGTTGCAACTTGTCTAAACGCTTCACTGTAAAATCAAGTACGCGTGGATCAAGTGGTTTATAGTTATGATCAGCATGATGGAACTCATCAACAATATGCTTACCAGCTGCACGGCCAAATACCAATAGATCTAGTAGAGAGTTCGTACCTAGACGGTTAGCACCATGTACACTTACACAAGCACACTCACCGATTGCATAAAGACCTTTAACGACGTTGCCTTTAGCATATAGGCCGTCTTCATCAGTACCTGCATCTAGATCCGGTACAATCACTTGACCATGAATCGTGGTTGGAATACCACCCATCATATAGTGAATGGTTGGGATAACTGGAATTGGTTCTTTAGTAATGTCAACGTTGGCGAAGTTTTTACCAATCTCAAAGACTGATGGCAGACGCTTCATGATGGTTTCAACGCCTAAATGCGTCATATCCATCACGATATGGTCCGCATTAGGACCACAACCACGGCCTTCTTTGATTTCTTGGTCCATCGAGCGTGATACTAAATCACGTGGTGCCAAGTCTTTCACGGTTGGCGCATAACGCTCCATGAATGCTTCGCCATCTTTGTTACGTAAGATAGCGCCTTCACCGCGGCAACCTTCGGTCAATAGTACGCCGGCACCATGAACGCCAGTTGGGTGGAACTGCCAAAATTCCATATCTTGTAATGGAATACCTGCACGAACTGCCATGCCAATACCGTCACCAGTATTGATATAAGCGTTGGTAGATGCCGCAAAGATACGACCTGCACCACCTGTCGCTAGGACAGTAATCGGTGACTGGAATACCGCAACGGTACCTGTCTCTTGCTCAAGTGCGACGACACCATTGATGTTGCCGGCTTCGTCTTTAATCAAATCAAGCGCAATCCACTCGATGAAAAACTCAGTGCCTTGCTCTAGGTTTTTCTGATATAGCGTATGCAATAATGCGTGACCAGTACGGTCAGCAGCGGCGCAAGCACGTTGTACTGCTTTTTCGCCATAGTTTGAGGTATGACCACCGAACGGACGCTGATAAATCGTGCCATCTTCGTTACGGTCAAACGGCATGCCCATGTGCTCAAGCTCATAGACCACTTTTGGCGCTTCGCGGCACATGTACTCAATGGCGTCTTGGTCACCCAACCAATCTGACCCTTTAACGGTGTCATAAAAGTGAAAGTGCCAGTTATCATTACTCATGTTACCCAAACTTGCACCGATACCGCCCTGTGCAGCAACGGTGTGTGAACGGGTTGGGAATACTTTGGTCAAGACTGCAACCTTCATGCCTGCTTCAGCCAAATGTAGTGAAGCACGCATACCTGAGCCACCACCACCAACGATGACTGCATCGTAGTTTAGGGTCTTGATATTACTAATGGTATTATCTTGTCTAGTTGCCATTACGGTTTTCCTAATGCCTGTTAATGCTTAGAAGTAAATAAAAAGGTCGTCTGATAAATTATCTTGTGGCAGAACTTAATCTCTATAATTCGGCCGCTATCTAAAATTTTAGATAGCGTGAGACAAACAACCTTCAACCACTTAATTTGCATATCTATCGTTATACTGGGCTACGCTACTGGTACTGCAATGTGCTTATTATACGACTCACCGATGAGATGAGTGGTTAAGCCAGCATACGCCCAACGCTATGACTATTTTGGCTATCAACGAGTGACTATAGTAATGAAGCAATGAATAATGCTGCTACAGTCATCCGTTGTTTTATCATTATTTAAGGGAGTAACTTAACCGTTAAACCGCAACGACGCCGAAACCGTTACCCCAAAAAATCATGATGCCCCAAAATAGAAAGACTAAAATAGCGATAATCATCAATGACTGTAGCACTAAACGTAGACCTGCTGCGCTTGAGCCCATTTTGCCAGTGGTAATATAGTCAGTGAACACCGTCCACATACCTACCCAAGCATGACCAGCCAATGCAAGTACAGCCACTAAGCTGAACAAACGCATCGGCAAGCTTGTCATAAATGATGACCATTCAAGATAAGTGACATCGCCATGGGTCAAAAAGAAGCCCAGCAATACCACACTATACACGGCTAAAACGACAGCACTGATACGTTGGATAATCCAATCGCGTGAGCCTGAGCCTGTCAGACCAGTAGCACTTTTGATTCCTGAATCATTTTTTATCATTAGAACATCACCCATACAAATGACGCGACAACTAAAATCGCTGCAATCACAAAACTGACCATAGAGGCAGTGCGGCCAGATTTTAGCTCTTCGTTCATGCCCATATCAGCAAATAAATGTTTGATACCCATTACAAAATGATATGCAATGGCGGCAACAAATATCCATGCCAAAAAGCGCACAAGTACGTTGTCAAATACGGTCGCAAAACTCTCAGGCGATGCCAATGAGTTCTGTAGTAACCACAGCATGACAGGAATCAATAAAAATAAAATAATGCCAGAGATACGATGCAAGATAGAGGCGATCGCGATCGGTGAGCGATTAACGCTAATCACTTGGCTTAAAGGCAGATCAATAGGTCGGTTGCTTTTCACAGCGGGCATCCTTTTGCGGTTATACTCCTGTATCTGCTATCAACGCCTGACATAAATATAAATAGTGCCAATTGAGCATTGAGCAACACACGAGACGAATAAAGTAAGGAAGAGCTAGCTGACTTCGTTTAGTTTGCGCTAAATATGAAGAAAGGATCATGTATATAAAGGTATTGATAGACTGTTCAATGTCGCTTGTCGAATCGACAGGCCTATCAAACAACCTATCTATTATACAACAAAGAGAATAAACATGAGTAACATCGACTAACCAGTCTATTTTAGAGGTCGTATCAATAGTAAGACAACGTTACTATGTCTTCTATATCAGAGCAGACCTTATACTAGACACTTGAAATCCCGTGTCAAACAAATAAAAAAGATTGGTTAAGAAGAAAATTCAAACCATAGAATGCGGTTTGGTCTATCGTAACACCAGACAATCGTAAATAAGCATGAATAGAAGACGCTCTGAACGACACTATAACATGGTCATTTATTAATTCGCGCAAAGCTAGTGCCAGTTAATTCCTACAATTATAAAATGCCTGAGCAATAATTACAAATTTATCCATTCAGTAAGAATATATACATATTTAATCAATAAATGAATGGATAAGGATAATACTGGTTTTAACAGTGATTATTATGACAAACTTTAATCCGCTTACTAGGCATAGTCTGCCAGTTTTTGGTGTCATTATTTATAAGTTTTGTCTCTTAAATATATTTAGAAACCCAAAATATTGTTCCGGTAATGCTGCTGTAAACTTGCTCAAAAACAGAGGAATTTTAAGCAAAATAACCTGACAGACATATTTTGATACAAAAATTACAGCGAATAACTACCGCCACACCGCGCCAATTGGACACATGGTCCATAAAAGTTTTTTCAAATCATCAAGAATTGCTGCTAATATACCCTGCGTACTAAATGAGTTGAATGCACTTTTACCGTTCAACCGACAATGACGCGAGGGTATGCGTCTGTAGTAATTTATTCTAACAAGTCAAACCAATGGAGAGCAATTTATGGCTGATACTAATGCCAAACTAACCGTGAATGGTGAAGAATACGAACTTCCTATTATTAAAGGTACTTTAGGGCGCCCAGTTATCGATATTGCTGCTTTACAAGAATCAGGATTTTGGTCTTATGACCCTGGTTTTAAAGTAACTGCTCCTGTTGAATCAAAGATTACTTATATTGATGGTGGCAAAGGCGAGTTATTACACCGCGGCTACCCTATCGACGAGCTAGCGAACAATGCTGAATACCTAGAAGTTGCTTATGCACTTTTACATGGTGACCTACCTACTGCTGAACAAAAAGCAGAATTTTTTGAAAAAATCCGCGAGCATACTCCTGTTCATGATCAATTGCGTAAGTTCTTTGAAGGCTTCCGCCGTGACGCGCATCCAATGGCTATTATGGTTGGTGTTGTTGGTGCCTTATCAGCGTTCTATCATGAAGACCTAGACGTAAGCAATGAAGAACATCGCGAAATCACAGCGATTCGTTTGATTGCTAAGATGCCTACGCTTGCTGCGATGAGTTATAAATACTCACAAGGCGAACCGTTCATGTATCCGCGTAATGACTTTAACTACGCAGAAAACTTCTTATACATGATGTTTGCAACGCCTGCTGACGTAGACTACGAGAAAAACGACGTTATCACTCGCGCAATGGACAAAATCTTTACCTTGCACGCTGACCATGAGCAAAACGCTTCTACCTCAACGGTACGTTTAGCTGGTTCTACTGGCGCAAACCCTTATGCGTGTATCGCTGCTGGTATTGCAGCCCTTTGGGGACCATCACATGGCGGCGCGAACGAAGCTGTTCTTGAGATGTTAGACGAAATCGGTACTGTTGAGAACGTGCCTGAGTTCATGGAAAAAGTGAAGAGCCGTGAAGTGAAGCTAATGGGCTTTGGTCACCGTGTTTACAAAAACTTTGATCCACGCGCTCAAGTAATGAAAGAGACTTGTGATGAAGTACTAGAAGCACTAGGTATCAACGATCCTAAGCTTGAATTGGCAATGGCACTAGAGAAAATTGCGCTAGAAGACCCGTTCTTCATCGAGCGTAACCTATATCCAAACGTTGACTTCTACTCTGGCATCATCTTGAAAGCCATTGGTATCCCAACGTCAATGTTTACCGTAATCTTTGCATTGGCTCGTACTTCAGGTTGGATCAGCCATTGGTTAGAAATGCACAGTGCACCGTTCAAAATCGGTCGTCCACGTCAGTTATACACTGGTGAAACGCGCCGTGATTTTGTAAAAGTTGAAGATCGCAAGTAAGCAAAAATAATCGTTATCCAATAAAAAATCCCGCCATCGTACGGGATTTTTTATTGTCTTAACTCTCGTTATTTGATATTGATTGTTTTATGAGAAATGATTAATTCAATCAGTTCATAAAACTATAGTCAATTATTGAAACTCTTTTAACGTTTGCTCATATTTGGCAATCTGTTCATCGTATCCTTCGATAGTTTCATTAAATTTAGCCATTAAAGCTTCAAACTCTTGTTGCTGCTTCTGTTTCATTTGCTGCATATCAACCACTTGCTGGGCTTCTATTTGTTCCCATACCTGATGTTGGATGATTAAACGGGCAAGTGCCGGACTTTTTGCACTTACTCTACCAGCAATCTCTGCATGCTCAAATAACTGCGGAACCAAGGTCGCCACATTGATTAATGTATCAGAATTCTCTGCGCTCAGCGGTGTAGTCACCGGTTGATACAAGGCGTCCATAGTTTGCTGATAGCGCTCTATGATTTGATCCTCGGTCAACATAACAGGTTTACGCGGCTCAAGACTGATGCGTTTCAAAACTTTTAAATCACGCTCACCAACTTCAGTGCTAGTATTGACGTCAACCTCTGCATCTACATTTGAATTGCTGTCTATCGGGGCGATATCGTTATTCGATGACACCACTTCTTCAGAACTGGTAGCAGTAGTATTTGCAATAGGAGCGGTATTATCGGTCGCTACTTCGTTATTACTATCTGTATTTTCACTATTATTAGTATTCAGTAATAATAGTTCCTCACTGTCTGACGCATCTGCTGCTTGCAATGACTCATACTCTGCTTGCAATCGTCTCTGTAAACTCTGCGCTTGTGCGACATATATCGGCTGAAATTGTTTTATGCGCGCAGCAGCTGAGTCACTTTTTGGCATAGGCCGACTGTCTTCTACGCTTGTTTTTTCACTGGTTTGACTGTCATCAGCTACAGGTGATGTGTCAGACTGCTGACAGCCTGTCAAAAACAATACTCCTGACAGTGCGGCTACAAGCAAAGTCGGTGGGTAGCGGGTATCAACATTAGGCTTTACTGACAAAAATTTAAACATGAGAGTACATATCCTTTGGTAAAGCAAAATTATTAAAGGGTAAATTACAATTACGGTTCATTATTCTTTGATTTTTAGCAACATAACTAACTGTTAAATTGTCCAATATAGTTATCCAGTATTCATCCAACTGACCTGTATTTCAGTTAATGTATAGCTCAATCGTTCTATAGTTCGGTTATGCTTATCACTACCAAGCTTACTGTTACTTTTGAAAATTAGATGACTGATGGATCATCAGTACTTTTTGCCTTAACAATAGACTGCACCGTCAAGAATGGAATACAAGCTTCCCACTCTTGGCAGTTCTGACCACGCTGACGACGTACAAAATAGTCTTGAACCATGCGTGCCTGCTGCTCAATACCATACTTAAAAAATGATTTGCCTGTTTCTAACACGTAGTCATATTGTCGGTTGATAATCGCTCCGCGTACAACCTTTAAGCCTTTCTGTATCTGCCATACGTGCGTTAGCTCATGTATAAGCCAGCTTTGTTTACTCAATGGAGCTTCGCTAAAATCCGTAATCCAATCGACTGAATTAAAGTAAATATTGCCATTGGGGCTAACGGCATAATGTTTTAGTACCCACCACGCTGTCTTTAACTGCACTTCATCAAGTTTGATGCTGTCACCAAATACTGAATGCGCCAATGCTATCTCGCCAGCTGTCAGATAACGTGACTGCTGTTTGCCCGTATCACTACGCAAGTAACGATTGAATAAGCGTTTAAGAGTCGGTTCAGACATCGTTAATGCAATACCTTATATTTGATAAGCCATTTTTAGTGTTTAATAGTTAATAGTTAATAGTTAATAGTTAACAGTTAACAGTCGCAATTGGCCAACTTTTCCCATCGATACGGTAAAACTGTTAATAGTAGAGCCGTTAATATAGATGAATGATGAAAACTAAAGTGCTCGGGACACAAGCTATACGCTTAGTTAGCTTTCATTAACATATTTTTGCGCTAACCTAGCGCGTATGACTTATAACAAGTACCATCCTTATAAACTAGCCTACTTCTACTGCTGATGTCTAATACTCATTGCTATTATAAAATTGCTGCGAAAATCATGCCAAACGTATATGAGTGTCGAAACTCAATAAAAATGATAAAGGTAGCCTAGCATGCTGTTATTTGGATTTAACTATAGAGACCTTGCCGTTACTACCATTGCAGCTAGTAAATAGTTTTTTCATTTTCCGATAGAGAGTCTTATGTCACCTAACTTCCATGCCGATACCCCACTTGCTCAGCGTATGCGCCCTACTTCTCTTACCGAAATCATTGGTCAAGAGCACTTGCTGGCAGCTGGCGCACCGTTACGACGTTTAGTAGATCAAGGGCATCTGCCATCTATTATCCTGCACGGTGAAGCAGGTATTGGCAAAACAACCATTGCGATGTTGTTAGCCGATGCCGTTAGTCGACCTTTTCACGCGCTTTCCGCGTTAAATACTGGGGTCAAACAGTTACGCGAAGTCCTAGATAATAAAGATTCGTTGGCATTTGAATCACCTGTGGTCTTCATTGATGAGATTCATCGCTTTAATAAAGCACAGCAAGATGCACTTTTGGGTGCGGTAGAGTCTGGTGACATTACTTTGATTGGTGCCACTACGGAGAACCCATCATTTAGTGTCAATAACGCTCTACTATCACGTTGCCAAGTATATCGTTTAGAGCCGTTAACACCTGAGCAGATAAGTGCCGTGCTACAACGAGCGCTTTCAGAAGACAATATACTCAAAAAGTTAACCGTCGACTTACAAGCAAAAGATACCATTAGTCAGCTGGCTCATGGTGATGCTAGAAAAGCGCTAAATTTATTAGAGTTAGTGATTCAAACAGCTGATGCAAAGCAGTCGCCAGTGATTATCGATGATGAATTGATTAGCCGAGTGGCACAGACTGCTTTGGTAAGATATGACAAAGATGGTGAGCAGCATTACGATATTATCTCAGCAATGATAAAGTCAGTCCGTGGCTCAGATCCGGATGCGGCATTGTATTGGATGGCACGTATGCTCGTAGGCGGCGAACCTGCTGATTTTATTGCGCGGCGCTTGGTGACTTTGGCCAGTGAAGATATCGGTAATGCCAATCCTAATGCTTTACTCCTAGCTGATGCAGCATTACGTAGTGTGCAATCTATTGGTATGCCAGAAGCACGTATTATTTTAGGGCAAGTTGTGGTGTATTTAGCGACCAGTGCCAAAAGCAATAGCACTTATAAAGCAATCAATGCTGCGATGGCGTTGGCTGAAAAAGATGCTTCACCTGTACCGCTACATTTGCGCAATGGCGTGACCAAACTGATGCGTAGTCAAGGCTATGGTCAAGGTTATGCTTACCCGCACGACTATCCTAACCATTACTATCCTCAAAGCTACTTACCAGATAATTTGGTTGGTACCAGATTTTATGAGTTTGCAGACAATCAACGAGAGCAGCACAGCAAACAATTTATGGACTGGCTAAAAACTCAAGCAGCAAGTAATGAGTAATCGCGTAAAATCTAAGTTAATAAAAAAGTTAACGCACAGATTTATGAGTCAGTTTTAATGCTCATTGATAATATTTATGACTATTTTTGACATACTGAACGATATAGTGGGAAGATGGCGCAGCACGTGACGCTGAAAAGCGTTAAAATAACCTCATAATGATATATACAGGCAATTAAGCGAGTCACTTTTATATCAAATGATAGTGCTTATAGCGCGATTTACTTGACCGTAGTAGCGCTTTGCTTGACCGTAACAGCGCTTTGTATTATCTACTGCTACAATAAGCAGATAGAGCCCTATATTCCAAATGACATCTATTTATAAATAATAAAATATTGAGATTTACTATGAGTTTAAATGCAATCCCTGAGATTATCGAAGACATTCGTGCTGGAAAAATGGTCATCTTGATGGATGATGAAGACCGCGAAAATGAAGGTGATATCATCATGGCAGCGACGCATGTCCGCCCTGAAGATATTAACTTTATGATTACTCACGCACGCGGCTTGGTTTGTTTGACCTTATCACAAGCACGTTGCCAGCAATTGGCACTGCCACTAATGTCAGATCGTAACGAAGCTAAATTCAGCACCAACTTTACTGTCTCGATTGAAGCAGCTGAAGGCGTCACCACGGGTATTTCTGCTGGTGATCGTGCACGTACTATTCAGGCAGCGGTATCTTCATCAGCAAAGCCTGAAGACATCGTTCAGCCTGGACATATTTTTCCAATTATGGCACAAAACGGCGGTGTTCTTCACCGTGCAGGCCATACAGAAGCAGGGTGTGATTTAGCACGTTTAGCAGGTCTAGAGCCAGCAGCGGTGATTGTAGAGATTATCAATGCAGATGGTACGATGGCGCGCCGTGACGACCTTGAAATATTTGCAAAAGAACATGACATCAAGATAGGCACGATTGCTGACCTTATCAACTACCGTATCGCTAATGAGCAAACGGTAGAAGAGATTGAGTCACATCCGTTTGAAACTGAACATGGTACTTTTACGCTACATCGCTTCCGTGAGTTTGGGGCTGAAGAAACACATTTAGCCTTGGTAAAAGGTGATGTCAGCGAAGGCGTCAGCACTGTACGCGTGCATGGCTTCCACCCATTACGCGATTTGTTTGCAGCTAAAAACGATATGACTGGCCGTAGTGGCTGGAGCGTACAGTCAGCACTAGAAGAAATCAGTGCTTCAGATCGCGGTGTGCTGGTATGGATTGGTAGCAATCAGCCAGTTGATTTGGGAGATGCGCTGGACAAAGCCGCAGACAACGAGTCGCAATCAACCATCACGCAACAGCCATATCGTAGTATCGGTGTTGGTGCACAGATATTACGTCATTTAGGTGTCCGTGATATGCGCTTATTATCATCACCAATGAAGTTTTTTGCATTATCAGGTTTTGATCTAAACGTGGTTGATTTCGTTCATGCACCGCAACAAGACTAAAAACTGTTTAAGAAACTGGTTGCAGAATGAGTGATAAAAAAGGCACGCTAACATTATGTTAGCGTGCCTTTTTTGTTTTTAGATTCTAATTTGGGATAGTTTTTTTGAAGAAATGAACAATCGGTTCATATAGAACATGCCCTAAAGCTCAGGCGTATGACCAAACTTGGCTTCCAGTGCTAGCAGCTGTTGACGCTCTGCTGCTGTCCATGGCAACTTACCTTTTCCATCACTATCCAGACGTACTACCACAGCCTCTGCCGTAGCAACGATGATCTCTTGCGCGGTACTATAGTAACTATATTCCATCGTCATACTTGTATTGCCCAAACGCTTACAACGAACCCCTAATAATAATGTATCAGGATAGGTGACTGGACGTAAATACTGGCAGCTAGACTGGGCTAAAACGGTGACCATACTGCCATCAAACATACCTAGCGCATGCAAATAACTAATGCGTGCTGACTCAGCGTAACGATAGTAAACCACATTGTTCAGGTGATTGAAGGCATCCATCTCTCCCCACTGTATCGGCTGATGATGAATAACAGGATAATGAGCTAGTAATTCGGGGCGGTGATCGTTTGCTGCGTCAGATATAGATGCTGACTTTTCATTAGAATGGGTCATTACTTACCTTACATTTTATATTTTCTGTATTAACTATTGTGACTAACTCTCTTTAGCGTTGCGGCTTGTCTAAGATTTCTGTCGTCAATAATGGCGTTGGTTTGGGTGCATGAGCAATCAACTGATTTAGCCATACAATTACTTCTGGTATGTCACTTGGTGCTTTCATTGTCTCAAGATTACTTTGACCATCGATTCGTTTTTTATCTGCTTGTACAATGCCAATCGCACCAGCTTGTGCTGACTTTTTATTGTCGCTAGTTGAAGCTTTAGGTACCAACGTTTTTAACTGTTTGCGTGCCTGCGTCAAATAGCTGACCAGTTGATCTTGCTTACGCATATTGCTGGCTTGGCTTGCTAAATTTAACGTCATGATGACTTCATGAATAGTGAGCTGACGACGCGTTAAATTTGTATCACTAGTCGCTGAAGTATCAGTGGCATTGGTTGCTTTAGGCTGCTGTTTATTTTCAATAGCTGCATCTACCAGCTCTCGACGCTGTAGATCCGTACCTTCATAACTGCCAAGACGCTCATGACTGTGCAAAAATTCCTGAATGTTCTGAATCGCAAGATTTTGTATTTGCCACGGGCTTGGCTGCGAGCTTTGTGCTTGCAGACGCTCAATATCTTTTAGCAAACTTTGCTTGATAACGATGGTTAACGCAGGCGCAATCTCATTACTGCTTTGCGATAATTGCCAATGTAAACCCCGCAATAGCTCAATCGCGGCACTGTCATTGCTATCCGCCAACAGTCTATCAGCAGCTTTGATTTGGATACGCAATAGGTCCAACTGATTCTGAGCTTGGCTACTGGCTTTAACTCTAGGTTCTGGCAGCGTCTGCTGACTCATAGCAAATAGACGATCGTCCATTTCGTTTAGTCGACTGATTACTTGCTCATTGCTCTGCAAACGATCGTTGACACTATGCTGAAAGCGCTGCTGACTAATATATAACCACAATAATGCAGCGATCAGTAATAAGATAACCAGCCATTGCATCCGTAGCAGCAAAATATTTGCTTGCCGGCGCTGCTGAACAGTAGAAAGATCCTTAGATAAGGACTCAGAATTCATTGACATAAGGCAGTACCGTTATTGGTATAGATAAACATGTTTAAAGCAAATGAGAAGTTTAAGGTATTATATTTTAGAGTTAATGGCTGAGAGAATCGTATCTGGCGATAAGTCCTCTACTCGCCAGTAGCTCAACTGCTGTGCGGCAACCATATTGGCCAGACGCTCACCCAACACAACGTAGGAGAAATCTTTTAACGTAAACGAAAGCCGCTGTGCTATATCAGCCACTGCATCAGAATTTTGCTCTATTTTTAACGTCTTTGATTGGTCGTCATTGACGATATTTGACCAATGCTCAAAAGCTGCCGCACTGCTGATGACGACAATTGGCTTTGGCTGCTGTGATGACGTAGTACTATGAGTAAGAAAATCTTGTTGCCATTGCTGATACTGAGCCATTGCATCGATAGGCATCGTACGCTCGTACCACGCAATACTATCGATATGTACACCGCGCGCCTGCAATGTATCAACCAATAATCGTCGTCCGCCAAGCCCGCGCCATATCAGCAATTTATCGCCTGCTTGTAAGCTATCAATTTCAGTCATTGCTAGCATGCCTTCGTTATTGGCCGTCTCAGGCTGAAGTATTTGATAGTCTGTTGTATCTATACGCACCTGACTGAACTCTGCTGCCGTTGCTTCACCAACTGCAACCAGAGGGCTAGGTAATGACAAACCTTTTGACAATCTCTGCGCATAGTTGTCATTACCGTCTTTCGCTTTGTATTCACGCTTTTCATGTTCAAGTGATTGCCAAGCGACTAGCCCTGAAGCTGCCGCAGTTGGACTGACGATAACAAGTGCTTTGTACTCCCCCGCCATCCACTGATGCATTAATGCAATATCTAGATCAGTTGTTTGACGTGGTCGTAGCGTCAACATTGGCATATCAACCACTATCAATCCTGCTACTTGCAAATGCTGCGTCAACGGTGCTGCTCGCTCTACTGGGCGAGTATTGATGACAATTTGCGGCATTACGTTTGACTTATCATTAGAACAATTCTTATGAGAAGTTGTGTATGTAGATTGATTTGGCATTGATGACATCGATATACCATGACAAAAAACGAATGAAAAAGGCTTAAGTATACAAAAATGGCTGATGCTTAGATCAGTCTATCTTGCGATTAATCAAGCCTATAGCGACTGTACTTTTACTACTCAGGCTGATAGATCGCTGACAAAATAGCGCCTGCGCCATCGGCAAGTAGCATTTCTGCAACATCGATACCCAATTGATTGGCTTGGGCTTCTTGCTCAGCTTGTGTCCCAACCAACGTAGCTCGTTTGTCTGCCTTCAACAATTCGCTACCATCGGCTTGACCCACTCGACCGCGTAGCCACAGCACATTCCCACTATCGTTATTGCCATTATCACCATTGTTATCATTATTAACACTGGTTTCTTCAGCTGTCTGCAAAACTGCATAAGCGGCGATCGGTACTTGGCAGCCGCCCTCTAAATGACGGTTCAGAGCACGCTCAGCGATAAGTCGAATACGGGCTTTATCATCATTGAGTGGTGCAAGTAATTTGAGGACTTCTTCATCACCTTCACGGCATTCGATTGCTAAGGCACCTTGTCCAACTGCAGGCAAGCAAGCTGCGATATCAAGCTCACCGCGTATTCTCTCGTCTAGCTCAATACGCTGCAAGCCGCTAGTTGCCAGAATAATGGCATCGTATTCACCAGCATCTAGCTTGCCCAAACGAGTGCCGACATTGCCGCGCAATGTTTTGATCTGCAGGTCAGGACGATAGGCTTTGATCTGGCATTGACGACGTAAACTTGATGTCCCAACGACTGCACCTTGTGGTAGCTCATCAATACTATTATAAGTGTTTGAGACAAAGGCATCTGTTGGTGAGGCGCGTTTACAGTAGACGCCTAATGTGAGGCCTTCGGGAAGCTGCATCGGTACATCTTTTAGCGAGTGCACTGCAATATCGGCTTGCTTGTCATACAGCGCTTGCTCAAGCTCTTTTACAAACAATCCTTTACCACCGATTTTGGCCAAAGGCGTGTCCAAAATCTTGTCACCCTTAGTGACAATTTTTAGTAAATTAATCGTCAGATTGGGATACAACGCCAATAAACGATCGCGAATATGCTCGGCCTGCCATAAGGCTAAAGGACTTTGACGTGTAGCGATATTTAGAGTAGTCAAAACAGGTTGCTGCGGATTGCTCATAAAGGGCCTCAATAAGTTCGATACTAATACTATAATGGCTATATTTCCCAATGTCAGTACTGTTCATCTTTATACTGAATAATATCGATATTACTCGATAGGGCAAATTTGCCAAAGCTTAGGCGACTCAAATGATTAATAGTAGATGCTGACGCAAAAAAATACCCCTATTTAAGCATAAATAAGGGTTTGATGATATGGAATGATTGGTCGCTATCAGGATAGCCTATTACATGCTTTGGATTTTATCACGTAAGGCAGGTAAGTGACGACGGCTTACCGCTAGCGTCTCATCAATGCCTTTAAAACGTATCTGATACTGGCCTGCATCTAGAGTTTCTAAAAAGTCCAAATAACTAAGGTTGATGATGGCATTGCGATGTACTCGGAACAGACGATCATCAAACTCTTGCTCTAATTCTTTTAGCGTTTCATCAATCAATACCATGCCATCTTTGTGACGCACTTTGACGTATTTTTGATCTGCTGCAAAATAGTAGATATCTTTTAGCTTAATCAGTTCAACACCGCGATGCGTACGAGCAGCGATATGTTCACGTATCGGACGTGCTATCGGGTCTTCAAGCTTGCGAATTTCGTTTAGTTGAGCGGCATTTAGGTTCTTTGCTTTGTTTAATGCCTCTAGTAGCTCATCTTTGTTTGCAGGTTTCAGCAAATAGCCAATTGCATTGGCTTTTAATGCTGCGATCGCATAATGATCGTATGCCGTCACAAATATAATCGCTGGTGGATGCTCAAGTTTGGCAAGTTCTTGAGCACAGCGTACGCCGTCCATTTCAGGCATTCGGATATCTAATAATATAATATCTGGCTGCTGGGTTTTTACAGCGACGATGGCTTCTGCACCTGTTGTGGCCTGAGCAACGACTTCATGGCCTGACTCCTGTACAATTCTCACCAAGCGCTCACGCGCTAGGGGCTCATCATCACAAACTACGATACGCATGCAAACTCCCATCCAAGGACATACTTAATATTTTATTTAATAATATTACGGATATATTAGCACTCATTATCAATCACTTAGAATATAAAATCTAAATTATTTAATAAAATTCTGACAAAAACCACCAGTTTTTATAGCGGACAATATACTCCTGCTATCGGTAGATTTTATATGGTGTAATTGTGTTTCACGGTAGTTATGATATTACTTATTCGTAATCATTATTTATCAAACATAAATTATGACGTCTATACATGGCGATGCAATAAGTATGCCAAATAGGCTTTTAAGAGTTGAAAAAATGGAGAAAGCTAATAAAGAACAGTAGGTTATAAACCGACGTCTTGTAGAGGATAGTCGATGATGGTGATAATTTGAGTGCTGGCTACCGAGCTTTGAATGTCAGCACTTTGACCAAAATGGGCACGCAAACGATCAGCTTGAATATAGAAATTCATATGCTGGCGCAAATCATGATTGATAATTAATGTCTTTTTGGGAAGCGCAACATCAATCATGATTTTAACTCGGTGTTGTTCCCACATGACTTCGATATTAATGCAGATAGTTTCTGTCGTCATCTCTACCACATTGAGCAGTATTTTCTCTAGCACGCTTTGTAGCGTTAGTGCAGTGATAACCATGTCATACATGATATCTTCTTCAGGTAACGTCCAATTGACTTCGAGCTTGTCTGCTAAACGACTAGATTCGATTGCCAAATAATGCTCACAGAGATCGACCTCTTCTTCAAAGCTAATCTCGCGTGTACCACTAAAACTAGCACGGAACAATGCAGAGACGTGCTGTAATAAGTCAGCGGCTTTAGGCGGGTTTGACTCAATCAGTGATACGAGTGTATTGATAGTATTGAAGAAAAAGTGTGGAGCCGTACGCGCTTTTATTAGATCGTTTTGCGCAGTCAATTTATATTCAAAGGACAACTTAAGCGCATTAAGCTCACGGTAGCTACGCAAAAAATACAATAAGAACACAGCAGTAAAACCACCGGTAAGCACTGTGTTGAAAAGCAAATTAATGACAAAAGCTTGACGGTTATACTCCATCCACCCTAGATTGATCATAACCAAAACCACCAACACCATAGAGACCGTGGCAGAAAACATCATTAGCATGACAATACGCAAACTCACACTAGGAATGCTCGCGTTTTTGAAGACAGGACGCAAATAATCGACCAAATATAGTGCGGGAATAACTGTCAGTGCATTTTGTATCACGCGAGAAAAAAACTTGATAATAAAATCAGACCAGCCTGATAGACCATGGTGCTCAATCACCGTCACAAACAGTGACCAAAAAAAGATATACAGCAGCCACTGCCAAGGTCTCATGACATCCATGAGCTTGGGAATAAAAAACTCTAAGCGCGCAGCTAGTAAGGCAACCTCATCATTTGCTATACTTGAGCTCTTATTCTCTTGACTTGTCTTAGACCGATATGAACGCCAATTCTTCAAATCCTAGTAATCCCGATTCAAATAAAAATTCATCTGCCACTGATTTTAGCACAGATGCCCCTATAACAAACGCAGCGCCACAAAACAGCCAAGGCCAACAGATGTGGGGCGGGCGCTTTAGTGAAGCGACGGATAGCTTCGTTGCCGCCTTCACCGCTTCGGTTGGTTTTGACCAACGCTTCGCGCGGCACGATATTCAAGGCTCGATTGCGCATGCCACCATGCTTAAAGAGTGCGATATCTTGAGCGCCGAGGACGTTGCGACTATTATTGACGGTCTACAACAAGTACTACGTGAGATTGAAGCCGGTGAGTTTAACTGGTCGATTGCGCTTGAAGACGTGCATATGAACGTTGAATCACGCCTGACAGATATCGTCGGTGCGGTGGGCAAAAAGCTACATACAGGTCGTAGCCGTAACGATCAAGTCGCCACCGATATCCGCCTGTGGCTACGTGAAGAAACTGATAATATCATCGCCCTATTGGTACGTTTACAAAGCGGCTTGCTAGATTTGGCTGAGCAGCATACTGATACTATCATGCCAGGCTTTACCCATTTGCAAACCGCGCAGCCCGTCAGCTTTGGTCATCACGTAATGGCATGGTTTGAGATGTTATACCGCGATACCGAACGCCTCGTTGACGCGCGTCGCCGTATCAATCAAATGCCGCTCGGTAGCGCCGCCCTTGCGGGTACGACCTTCCCCATCGACCGTAAGATTACGGCCAAACTGCTAGGTTTTGAAGGTATTTGTCAAAACTCACTCGATGCGGTTTCAGACCGAGACTTTGCCATTGAGTTTACCTCAGCAGCTTCTATTCTAATGATGCACATGTCACGCATGAGCGAAGAGATTATTCTTTGGATGTCCGCGCAATTTAACTTTGTGCAAATTCCAGATCGCTTTTGTACCGGCTCCTCTATCATGCCGCAAAAGAAAAACCCTGATGTACCTGAGTTGGTTCGCGGTAAAGCCGCCCGTGTCTTCGGGCAGTTAATGACGCTATTAAGTCTAATGAAAAGTCAGCCGCTCGCCTACAACAAAGACAACCAAGAAGACAAAGAGCCACTCTTTGATTGCGTCGATACCTTAACGGGTTCGCTATTAGCGTTCGCTGATATGCTACCAAATATCACGCCAAATAAAGAAAACATGCGCGCTGCTACGATGAAAGGCTATGCGACAGCGACTGATTTGGCTGATTATTTGGTGCGTAACGGTGTCGCTTTCCGTGATGCTCACGAAGTGGTTGGTCATGCCGTCGCTTTAGGGATCAAAGAAGGTGTTGATCTAAGTGATTTGTCATTGGCACAGCTACAGCAATTTAGCGATGCTATCGGTGAAGACGTCTTCGACTATCTAACGCTAGAAGGCTCATTAGCAGCTCGTGACCATTTAGGTGGCACTGCGCCAAACCAAGTCAAGCAAGCGGTGATCAATGGCCGTGCTCGCTTAAAAACTTTTGCCTAACCAGTACTTTTGAATAAAAGCTAACCTGCTAATATAAATTTAACACCCGCTACTTATGCGGGTGTTTTTATTTGTCCTATGACCTTTACCGGTTTAGCCAATGTCATTTTCAAAATATCACTAGCTTTGAAAATTTCAATAAAAAGGCTGAACGTGGATAATATTTGTCATACACCAACTACCAGAGACTGTATAACAAATGAATAGAGGCTTGACGGTATACATTAGTACCCTTTGCTAAATCTACCAAGACCGTTATCATAGACTCATATGATATTTGATTTAACCACTTAATATAATGAATAAGGAATGCCTTATGACTGAGACTTTTAACCCTCAAGCAAATACCGTGTTTTGCCGTAAATATAAGCAAGATTTACCGAAAATGCCGCATCCACCCTTCCCTAATAAAAAAGGTCAAGAGCTGCAAGAGACCGTATCTGAAAAGGCGTGGAAAGAGTGGCTTGAGCATCAAACAATGCTTATTAATGAAAACCATCTAAGCATGATGGATCCTGCTGCCAAAAAGTTTTTGACAGAGCAGCGTGATAAGTTCTTAGACAACGAAGACTATGAGCGTGCACAAGGCTGGACACCAGAAAGCTAGTATTTACTGGCTTTCTACTAGCTACATTTAGTAGTTATAAAAAAACGCGCTTACTTTAGCGCGTTTTTTTATTATAAGGTGAAGATCACAGTCATTCCTAGCAGCCTTCATCACTATCTGACGTTTCAAGATCATTGGCTGACAATGTACTAACTTGACGAGCAGCTAAGCGATTATTGGCTTCTTGTACCGCTTTTTTGACCATGGCATAGTCTGAATGACGCACGTCTTGTCCACTGATATAGTTAATCACTAGCTCTGCGACATTTTGTGCATGGTCACCGATACGCTCTAGCGATCGTAATATCCACATGATATTGATGACTTTTGATACGTGGCGCGAGTCTTCCATAATATAGGTCATTAAGGCACGAATGGCTGACTGATATTCGGTATTGACCACGCTATCATTACGCATCACTTCAAACGCTTGCTCCGCATTCGACTGACTAAAAGCTTCTAGCGAGTTGTTTAGCATCAGACGAACTTGATTGCTCAGATGCTGAACTTCAGCGTAACCGTATGCTGATTTACCTTCTGCCGCTATTTTACTGGCCATTCGCGCAATTTTTACCGCTTCATCGCCGATACGTTCCAAATCGACCACACCTTTACTAATCGACATGACTAAGCGCAAATCACTGGCAGCTGGCTGGCGCTTGGCAACCAATAATAAAATGTGCTCGTCGAGTTCGACTTCCATTCGATTGATATCGAAGTCCATATCGATGACTTCTTGCGCCAGTGTTTCATCTTTATCGATCAGAGCATGAATGGCTTTGGCCACTTGGTTGGCCGCGCTATCACCCATGTATAAAAATAAACGGATGGCTTCATCAAGATCTTGGTCAAAACTTTTGGAGATATGCTTATCACTTTGCATGAGAGGTATTCCCTAGAATCTATATTTTAATAGCGCAGTGTGCCTATGAAGTTAGAAAGTCGGCTTATGGCTAATCAGCTTTGTCTGCTTGTACCGATTTCATTCCCAATCAATGTTAGCCATAACGACCTGTAATATAGTCTTCCGTCGCGGTTTGGGTAGGCTTGGTGAATATTTGATCGGTCTCACCCATCTCAATCATATCGCCCAAATACATATAGACCGTGTAGTCAGATACGCGTGCTGCCTGCTGCATATTGTGAGTGACGATAGCGATGGTATAGTCGTTTTTCAGATCTTCGATCAAATCTTCGATAGCACCCGTCGAGATAGGATCCAGTGCTGATGTCGGCTCATCAAGCAACAGTACTTCAGGCTTAGTCGCCACACTACGTGCGATACACAGACGCTGCTGCTGGCCACCTGATAATGACAATCCCGATGCTTTTAGCTTGTCTTTCACTTCTGGCCATAGCGCTGATTTTTTCAGTGCCCACTCGACGCGATGATCCAGCTCGTCTTTGCTTAATTTTTCATACAGTCGTACGCCAAAGGCGACATTGTCATAGATTGACATCGGAAATGGCGTCGGCTTTTGAAAAACCATGCCAACTTGTGCACGCAGTAAGTTCACATCGATGTCTTTACCCAAGATGTTTTTGCCATCTAGATTGATATTGCCCTCTGCACGCATACCTGGATATAGATCGTACATGCGGTTAAAGGTACGTAGTAGCGTAGACTTGCCACAACCTGAAGGACCAATAAAAGCGGTCACTTTTTTATCCGCGATATCGATATTGATGTTTCTCAATGCCTGAAAGTCATCGTAATAGAAGTTTAGATCTCGAACTTCCATTTTTGCAGCAGGCATATTCTTAGGAATATCTTGAATCGTTTGCTTATTAAAATCAGCAGTGTTTGGTTGCTGAGCTTGGGCGCTAGTAGACATGGGTCTATTTAATAGGCTGCCTGTTGCCGTATTAAAGTTGTCAGCAGTCGTGTTCGTACGGACGTTGCTTAGGACATCATTCATAATATTTCAACCTAGCTCAATTAATTTCATATAAGTTTAAGTAAATGCTTAACGTACTACGGTCTGCTCTCAGCCCTTATTTGGGCTGACCTCTACCACCGATAAATCTTGCCAATATATTCAACACTAGGACAGACGCGGTGATAAGTAATGCTGCCGCCCAAGCCAATGTATGCCAGTTGTCATAAGGACTCATCGCAAACTGGTAAATGGTATTGGGTAAGTTAGCAATAGGCTGACCCATATCTGTACTGAAGTATTGATTGTTAAGTGCGGTAAATAGTAACGGCGCTGTCTCACCAGTGATTCGAGCAAAGGCCAGTAGCACACCTGTGGTCAGTCCAGCTCGTGCAGCTTTTACCGTAACTTGAGTGACCAACTTCCATTTAGGAGTACCTAGCGCATAGGCTGCTTCGCGTAGACTATTCGGTACCAGATTCAGCATGTTTTCTGTCGTACGCACGACCACTGGAATAACAATCAGCGCCAATGCCAACGCGCCCGCCCAACCAGAGAAACTTTGACCTTTTACCATCAGTGCATAAATAAATAGACCGATGACAATCGATGGCGCTGACAACAGAATATCATTTAAGAAGCGTGTAACCTTGCCCAGCATACTACCTTTAGAAAACTCAGATAAATAAATACCTGTCATAAGACCAATAGGGGCACCGATAAACAATCCTGAAAACGCCAACATGACCGAACCAACGATAGCATTACGTAAGCCGCCTGCACTCATCGGTGGCGGCGTATCAGCGGTAAAGATTGGTAGCTGCACCATGCCTTGGAAGCCTTCAACAAACAAAGTCACCAAAATCCATGACAACCAAAATAAGCCAAAAATCATCGCTGACATAGCAAAGCCTAGACCTAACTTGTTGGTCAAACGACGCTTGTTATACAGGCTTTGATTGTAGCGGGTAGCGCCGTTTGGCTTAGTAGGTAGTGGTGCATTGATCGCATTGTTAGCAGGCATAATATTTATTTCCCATATCTTTTATCAATATCTATCAAGGTTCAATAAATCGGTAACAGACTTATCGGTTACCTGCTTTGTGATCCATGCGCATGAGCATCAGTTTTGCTAAAGACAGCACAATGAAGGTGATGACAAATAAGATTAAGCCTAGATGTAGTAGAGACGCAAGATGTAGCTCACTAGACGCTTCAGCAAACTCATTGGCCAAGGCCGAGGTAATCGTCACACCAGAAGTAAATAGGCTTGGACTGATATTAAACGCATTACCAATCAAGAAGGTAACTGCCATCGTCTCACCCAATGCACGACCAAGACCCAAAATTACGCCGCCAACGACACCAGCTTTGGTATAAGGCAGGATAATCTTGAACATGACTTCCCAAGTCGTCGCGCCCATGCCATATGCTGACTCCTTTAGCAGGTCTGGTACGACAGAAAAGACATCACGCATAGTAGCGGCGATGAACGGTATGATCATAATGGCAAGTACTAGGGAGGCGGTAAACATACCTAACCCCATAGGTGCACCTGCAAACAGTTTACCAATAATAGGCAAAGGGCCGACGTGTTCAATGAACCATGGCTGAATGTGATCACCAAAAAATGGCGCAAATACGAACAGTCCCCACATGCCATAAATGATAGATGGGATACCAGCCAACAACTCAATGGCAATACCAAGTGGTTTTTTGAGGAACTTAGGGCACATCTCGGTTAAAAATATCGCAATACCGAAACTGACTGGAACCGCGATGACAATGGCGATAAATGACGTGACTAAGGTGCCGTAAATAGGCGCTAATGCTCCGTACTCATTGGCGACTGTATCCCAGTTATTGCTGGTATAAAACCCCAAACCAAACTCTTGAATACTCGGCCATGCTCCAACAATTAGAGACACCAAAATGCCCCCTAAAGATAGGAGGACGAGTATGGCAAACGCTTTGGTAGAGTTAACAAATAAAGCGTCGTAACGTTTTTGTTTAGCCAGTTGGGACCTTAAGTCTGTCATAAGTGTCTCAGCATTGAATGGGATGAATCGAAATATTAAAAAGATGTATATCAGGTTTTAACACAACAAACTTAAACGGTATGAGTAAGCATATCTATCGAGATGTATCCATCAAATTTGCTGTGTTAAAACCTCTCAAACAACTACCGGAGAATAGTTATTCGAGAGGATAACTTGTCAGTTGCTAAATAGTATTTAGCAAAAACAAATTACTGAGCTGGTTTGTAGACAGGCTGTCCATCGCTACCTTTTACTTCGTTCCACTTCTCTTTGAACAAGGCTACTGCCGTGTCAGAGAATGGTACGTAGTCTAGTTCCATGGCGCTGTCATCACCTTGGGTATAAGCCCAGTCAAAGAAGTTCAACACGCCAGCGACTTGCTGAGGATTTTCTGGTTGCTTATGTACCAAGATAAAGGTCGCAGCAGCGATAGGCCATGCTTGGTCAGTTTCAGAGTTGGTGATGACTTTATAAAAGCCTTCTTGTTGTGACCAGTCGATATCACCTGCCGCAGCAAACGTCTCAGCAGATGGCTGTACGATGTTACCAGCTGCGTTTTTCAGCGCAGTATGTGACATTTTATTTTGCTTAGCGTAAGCATACTCAACATAACCGATAGAGTTTTTCATGCGGTTTACGTAGCTTGAGACGCCTTCGTTACCTTTACCGCCTGCACCAGTAGCAGAAGTCGGCCATTTGACGGTTTTATCAACACCAACGGTGTCTTTCCAGTCTGGTGAAACCTTGGCAAGATAGTCAGTAAAGTTAAACGTCGTACCTGAACCATCTGAGCGGAATACTGTTGTGATTGGGGCATCTGGCAAGGTCAAATCTGGGTTCATCGCCTTAATCGCAGGGTCATTCCAGTTACTGATTTTACCCAAATAGATATCAGCCAGCGTTGTGCCGTCTAGCTTCAGTGCACCAGGCTCAACACCGTCGATGTTGACAATTGGTACAACACCACCGATGACTGTTGGGAACTGAATCAAACCTGCTTCGTCTAACTCTTCAGGCGTCATTGGTGCATCAGAAGCACCAAAGTCTACTGTTTTTGACTGAATTTGTTTGATACCACCAGATGAGCCAATCGACTGATAGTTGACTTGGCCACCGGTCGCAGCATTGTAGTCATATGACCATTTCGCATAGATAGGCTGCGGGAATGACGCACCTGCACCTGTAATATTCATAGCGATATTTTCAGCTGATTTAAAATCTGACGTAGCAGAAGATGCTGTCTGAGAGGTTGTTTCAGCTGTTGTCACAGCGCTACTGCTAGTATCAGCAGTTGGCTCCGCCGTATCTGTTGACTTATTACACGCCGTAAGCATTAATGTACAACTGACGGCCACTGCTAATAACGAATAACGCATGTAGGACTCCTGAAGTTTAACAACGGTATAAAAAAGCATTGCTTGTGATATGCGTGTTATCTTGCCAAATCTTTATGACAGTTTAATGACAACTTCTAGAATCCTTCATTCGCTTTACATAATATTTGAATAATTCGTCTACAACCTAGCAGTATTAAGCACTCTCATCTATCAACACTCAGAAAAATTATTCACAAAAATATTGAATAGTATGTGTGACACAGAATATTTGTATCCAAATACTATTAGCCGTTGGTAGAGAATTTTGTTAGTATGAAGGCTGATTTACAACACTGACAGACTCGGGGTGCGGTGTATTTTTGGCTCACTTTATTAAACTTGCTTTATCAAAGTAGTCGCCTTGATACATTCGCTGAGAGATCACCCGCCGAACCTGATGCGGTTAGTACCGACGCAGGGAAGTCTTAAGCACTTTGTTATTTATGACAAAGGGCGCGTAGAAATACATTTTTATCGTCACTATTGTCTTAATATGCGTAATGCATAAACAGATAAGAAGAGATGATATAAAGCTGCGTCCAATATTTGATGATCACCATGCGCGACGATACTTTTTGGTCGAAGTTGTGGGTTCATGATATAAACTTGTCTAGATGATGGATGCCTACCCCCGCAGATACTGGCGGTGTTGATTTTATTCAAAAAACCAACACGCTAGGACAGCATATGACTACTGCAGACACTACCTCAATTGCACCGAAAGCCCAAACGCATAACCCAGCCGACAACACAACGCTTGCTTCAAATGCTGCTGACACGACCAACGTCAAAGCAGATAAAAAAGCAGATGCGCTAAAAACCCCTGCTCACCGTGCCGCAAGTGATGCCCGTTTCGAAGAGGATGCGCGCGACCTACACCGTATTTTACCTGCCTCAAGAAAAGTCTATATCGAAGGCTCAAGACCTGATATCCAAGTACCGATGCGTGAAATCAGCTTGGCTGATACGCCTGTTGGCGGTACTGGAGATAAAGACGGTGAGCATAATCCGCCGTTTTATGTGTATGACACCTCAGGTGTATATACCGACCCTAATGTCGATATCGACCTTACACGTGGATTGCCAAAATTGCGTGAGAACTGGATCGCAGAACGCAATGATACCGAGCAATTAAGCGGCCTATCTAGCTCATACGGACAAGCACGTGCTCGCGACATCAGTACTGCCAATCTTAGATTTGCTCATATTGATAAACCGCGTCGCGCCAAAGCAGGACAGAACGTCACGCAAATGTACTATGCACGCCGTGGCATCATCACCCCTGAGATGGAATATATCGCTATTCGTGAGACGCAAAAGCAGCATGAACTGACTGATATGCGTCAACACGATGGCGAGAGCTTCGGTGCCAATACTCCTCAAATCATCACTCCTGAGTTTGTTCGTGATGAAGTGGCAGCTGGACGTGCAATTATTCCAAACAACATCAATCACCCTGAGTCTGAGCCGATGATCATCGGGCGCAATTTCTTGGTGAAAATCAATGCCAATATCGGTAACTCAGCGCTGGGCTCGTCTATCGATGAAGAAGTATCTAAAATGACGTGGGCAACACGTTGGGGTGCGGATACCATCATGGATTTATCAACGGGCAATCACATTCATGAAACCCGTGAATGGCTAATCCGTAACTCTCCTGTGCCGATTGGTACGGTACCGATTTATCAAGCATTAGAAAAAGTCGATGGCGTCGCTGAAGATCTTACATGGGAGATATTCCGTGATACGTTGATCGAGCAAGCAGAGCAAGGCGTAGATTACTTTACTATTCACGCTGGCGTGCTATTACGCTATGTGCCGCTCACCGCAAAACGTCTGACAGGTATCGTCTCACGCGGCGGCTCTATCATGGCGCAGTGGTGTTTAGCCCATCACAAGGAAAGCTTTTTATATACGCATTTCGAAGACATCTGCGAGATTATGAAACAGTACGATGTAGCATTTAGTCTAGGTGATGGCCTACGCCCTGGTTGCTTGCAAGATGCCAATGATGAAGCGCAGTTCGGTGAGCTACGTACGCTTGGTGAATTGACCAAAGTGGCATGGGAGCACGATGTACAGGTAATGATCGAAGGCCCTGGACACGTCGCGATGAACCGCATCAAAGAAAACATGGACTTGCAGCTTGAGCTATGTGCTGACGCGCCTTTCTATACTTTAGGGCCATTAACGACAGACATCGCTCCAGGCTATGACCATATCACTAGCGCCATCGGAGCTGCGATGATTGGTTGGTTTGGTACAGCGATGCTATGCTATGTCACGCCAAAAGAACACTTAGGCTTGCCAAATAAAAAAGACGTCAAAGACGGCATTATTACTTATAAAATCGCTGCACACGCTGCTGACCTTGCTAAAGGTCATCCAGGAGCACAAGCACGTGACAACGCGCTATCTAAAGCCCGTTTCGAATTCCGCTGGGATGATCAGTTCAACCTAGCGCTCGATCCTGATACTGCACGTGAATATCATGATGAGACGTTGCCAAAAGACGCACACAAATCGGCACACTTTTGCTCCATGTGTGGCCCTAAGTTTTGTTCAATGAAAATCACTCAAAACGTGCGTGAATATGCAGCAGGACTAGATAAAGCTGCTGCCAACCAAAAAGTAACGCCGCAAACAGGCGACTTAACTGACGCTGGTCATCTAATCAAAGAGGTAGATACAGAGCTCGTTGGACAAGTTGGTGAAGCCACTGCTGAGGAAATTCGCCAAGGCATGGCGGAGATGACTAAGAAATATAACAACGAAGGACGCCAGTTATATAAAGAGGTGTAGTGTTAATAACCTATGCTTTTGAAATAAGAAAAGCCCTACTATTTAAGTATTTGCACACTTATCTAGTAGGGCTTTTTTGCTTATTTACTCATGATTTATGTGCGAGTTTTTATTTACTACGTTTACACTTTCGACGCTTCATAAATCTCTTCAATTGACGTATTAATGGTTTCAGCAAACTCGCTATCACTTTGTTGCTTACTCAAGCCTTCAGTAAAGGCACGCGAGAAGCTCGCAATCATACCTGGGTTTTGTTTAAGCTTGGCACAAGCATCGCTACGACTATAACCACCAGATAACGCCACAACTTTTAACACTTTAGGATGGTCAATCAGCTCCTGATAAAACCCTGCCTCTTCTGGTAACGTCAGCTTGAGCATCACTTGATGTTCGTCACTTAAGCGTTCCAGATTGCGCAGTATATCTGTCTTCAACAGTAACTCGCACTCATGCTTTTGAGTGCTTTCAATATTGACCTCTGGCTCGACGATAGGCATCAAACCTTTTGAAATAATTTGCTTAGCCACATCAAACTGCTGCTGTACCACAAGCTCGATACCATCGACATTTGGCTCATAGATGACTGAGCGCATTTTAGTACCGAATACGGGATAGTTTTTTGCTTTGTCTAATAATAGATCTAGATTCGGGATTGGCTTCATAATTTGTACGCCGCTCATTTGCTCAGCCAGACCTTTGTCTACCTTTAAAAATGGTACGATATTTTTATCTTCCCATAGGTAATTGGCCGTCGACTTACCATTGACTTCGCGCTCCATAGTGTCTTCAAACAAAATTGCACCAAGTACACGATCACTATCAAAACAGTCACACGTCATAATACGAGCACGCATTTCATGAACCAAATCAAACATGGCCTCATCATTATCATAAGCATCGCTGCTGACACCATAAGTCTCTAACGCTTTTGGTGTGCTGCCACCACTTTGATCAAGAGCAGCAATAAAACCTGAACTATTTTTTATACGCTGTAATTGCTTATCGTATTCCATTGAGCCTGCATCCTATTTTTATTGGTTAAATTAAATATCATAAACTAAGCTTTTTTATTCCATACAAGCCGTGTTATTTGTAGATAACCTTATCATAGGATGATTTGTATGCCTATATAGGATACGTGACAATATAGCCAAAAAATCATGAAACCAATACTTTTAGACAATGCGCATTACGCCAAAAATAGTACCCCTACACAGCAGACTGCCAATACTAAGCCTACTATATTGATACGGTTTAACTGCTCTTTCAATACACCTACGCCAATCAATGTCGCTACGGCAATAACACCGACATTCATACCAGTAAAGACGATGCTAGGAGAATCATGCAGCACTTGGTGTGCCCGCACATAGGCATAAATATTGCCCATGTTCAATGTGCCGAGCAGTAGACCTGTCATAAGCGCTTGTTTTTGCCAACGTACCCGTGTGACCAGTAAATAGATTAAAAGCAATACACCTGCTACGCCAAAACTTACCAGTAGAGTCAACGGAAAGGCCGCCCCTTGTTTTGCCACTTGTTTGAACAAAATATCAATAATGCCGTAGCCTGCCCATACCCCGAATAACCATAGTGGCGTATGCTTTGCTTGGCGAGTAATATCGTTATGCTGTGGTCGATAGACGAGCGCACCTAATGCCAGAAAACCTAACGCCAATCCAAGTATACGTGTACCAGTCAGCACCTCACCGAATAGCAAAAAAGCCGCTACGATGGGGATAATGAGTGACAAGCGCTGAGAGGCGTCGGTTGCTACCATCCCCACCGCTTCAATAGCTCGTCCGAGAATGATAAATACAGCAGGTAATAGTACTCCAAGCGCAATGATGATTGCCCAAGCGCTATCAAGCGCATGAATGGCACCTACATCAGGTTTTAGTAACACCCAAGTCAGTAAAAACGCCACAGGATAGCCTGCCACGATGGTCTGACGAATATCTATATTTTTCTGGCGCAATATTTTCAAAAGTACGGAGACGGCGACGCTACATAGCACCGCTATTATTAAATACATCATTCACTGCTACCTTCTGAACTTCAATGTTGAGTTATCACTGTTCGTATATTGATAAAAACTATTAAATAAAATACCTGCTAATCAGCTGATATTTGCAATAAAATCATACTTATAAAAGCAATATTTAAACTATGAATAATTTTGGATATAGAATGTAACAAAATATTTTTTCTACAGCAATCTATTTATTATAGTTATAACTGAAGCTCTCAAAACATAGCTATTCTTAAGCAAATTACAATTAGCATGCAGGTATGATTAGTAATTTTGCTAAAATAGCACCTAATTCCAATCACAAAAGTAAAGATTCTAGATAACGAGTGCTCTCGTTCATCTTGACGTACTGCTATTGATGTTTTATTACTGCCTATGAATGCTTTATTTCGCTTTTTTGAAAACCGTCTACCCGCCTTTCCAGACACACCCATGCCATTGCCATCACCTAAAGATGGTATGCTGAAGTTTTTGTGGGCATGTACCAATGGCTTACGCGGCTGGCTACTAATTTTTATGATTTTGTCCGCTGGTATCGGTATTTACGAGGCCATGCTGTTTGCTTGGATAGGTAATATCGTCGATTGGTTGGGCGTTTATACGCCGCAAAACTTATGGGTAGAAAAAGGCGATATGCTACTCATCATGCTCGCTGTCATGATAGTTAGCCCATTGTGGATCGCCTTGTCATCATTTATCCATTTTCAGACCTTGCAAGGCGTGTTTCCTATGCAGATGCGCTGGCGGTTTCATCAGCGAATGCTTGGGCAATCCATGCAGTTTTATCAGGATGAGTTTTCGGGTCGTGTCTCAGCTAAGGTAATGCAGACAGCCCTAGCAGTACGCGATACCGTAATGACCGTCACCGATATGTTTATGTATGTCTCTGTCTACTTTATCACCTCAGGGGTGATTTTGTTTAATTTAGACAGCTTACTACTCATTCCATTTGTCATTTGGCTGGTCTTGGTTGCCATTACCATTTGGTACTTTATCCCTAAGCTTAAACAAACAGCGATTGTGCAAGCGGATGCCCGTGCCTTGATGACAGGACGAATCACTGATGCTTATGCCAATATCATGACCGTTAAGCTATTTAGCCATTCTCGTCGTGAGCTGGGCTACGCCAAAAACGCCATGGGGCAATTTCTAGGTACGGTACATGCGCAGATGCGCTGGGTCAGCTATTTAGAAGTATCGACCCATCTTATCAGCGTGATTTTGGTCAGTAGTACGGCAGGTATTGGATTGTACTTGTGGCAACAAGGCGCAGTTGGTGTTGGTGCCATTGCTGCTGCGACTGCCATGGCATTGCGTCTAAATGGTTTGACGCGTTGGATTATGTGGCAGACAGCCAGTTTGTTTGAGAGTATCGGTACAGTTCAAGATGGTATGCGTACGTTATCAGCGCCGCAGACAATCATTGATAAACCTGACGCGCCAGCCCTATCCGTCACGGACGGGCGTATCGTATTTGACCATGTTGACTTCAGTTATGAGAATGACGAAGAAGACAATGGACAAACTGGCGAGACTGTTGATAGTACCAGCATCGCTAAACGCGCTCCTAACTCATATATCAAACTGTTGGACAACTTCCACTTAGATATTAAGCCAGGTGAAAAAATTGGTTTGGTTGGGCGTTCAGGTGCTGGTAAATCGACCTTGGTCAATTTGCTATTGCGCTTCTTTGATGTCGATAGCGGTAAGATTCTGATTGATGGTCAAGCTATCGACGAGGTCACACAAGAATCGTTGCGTCAACAGATTGGTATGGTGACTCAAGATACCTCGTTGCTACATCGTACTGTACGTGAAAACATCGCCTATGGTCGTCCTGATGCTACTGATGAAGAAATTATGATCGCTGCCAAACAAGCTCAGGCATGGGACTTTATCAAAGACTTATATGATGATAAAGGCAATACAGGTCTCGATACCCAAGTGGGTGAACGCGGAGTCAAACTCTCTGGTGGTCAACGTCAGCGTATCGCCATCTCACGTGTTATGCTAAAAAATGCACCGATTTTACTTTTAGATGAAGCGACTAGTGCGCTAGATTCTGAGATTGAATATGCTATTACCGAAAGCTTAAATGACATCATGACCGGTAAGACCGTTATTGCTATTGCCCATCGCCTGTCTACTATTGCCGCATTGGATAGACTGGTCGTTATGCATCAAGGCCGCATCATTGAGCAAGGTAGTCATGATGAACTGTTAGCATTAAACGGTGTCTACGCTCGACTGTGGCAACGTCAAAGCGGTGGCTTCTTAGGTGAAGACAACTAGGATTCATTAAGTCAGTTCAATCATAAAAAGACAAACTGCAAAAAAATCACTCAAAATAATTCACAAGGAAGTGTTTATTTTATGGAAGCATTCACAAACCGCATTAATCTTGGCGGAAAACAGGCACGCTACTATGACCTTAGCCAGTTTAATCAGCCGCTAGACTCAAGCTCTACTCCTCGCGCGCCAGCACATTTTTATAGTGGTAATAGTTTTACCGTTGGCACTTATACACCACTATTAAGTAAGCTAGCCACTGAGTTTGATATCAGCTCACTTGCCCTACGTGGTTACTGGTATGATAAGCCTCAAAGCCGTCGTCTTACGCGCGAGCAAGATGCTGATCTGCTGATTGAGTTTTTAGAAAAGACCCAAAATAAGCCTGTCATAGGTATTGGTCATTCGCAAGGGGCTACGGCTACAGCGATGGCAGCTGCCAAACGTCCAGAGCTATTTTCACAGTTATACTTGATCGAGCCAGTCACATTTACCAAACACCAAGCCACCTTATATAACCTTTTGCCACGCTCTGTCCTACTGAGCCGCGAGCCTTTCAAAAGCACCTTAACTAAGCAATCTACTTGGCCAAGTACCCATAGTTATTACGAGAGCCTACGTGCGCAGCGTGCTTATAAACGTATCAGCGATGAGCACTTGCAAGTATTTGCTGAACAAAGCCTGAGCAAAAACACAGATGGTAGCTATACGCTTATGTTTGCACCAGAACAAGAGCTGGCCAATTATTTTGGCGCACCTCATATCGATGCTGCCCTTAAAAAACTACGCTGTCCCTACACGTTGATTACAGGCAAGCCTACCCTGTTCATCAATGACAAAGTACGCAAGCAATGGAAAAAATTTGTTCCAGATAGCAGTCTTATTTCGCTGACAGATTATGGCCATCTATTGCCAATGGAAGCGCCTGAACTATGCGCTCAAATTATTAACGAGCACTACAAAAGCAGCAAATAAGGATTTACAACGACTAAATTATGACTGATCTCTTTGCCCCTGCACCCACGGATAATTTACTACCCTATGATGGTAAGGTGAATGATTTAGGCGTAATTATCGACGATGCCACTGCCCTTTATAACACTCTACTAAATGAGCTACCTTGGCAGCCAGACATCGTGACGTTATTTGGTAAAACCCATATAACCACTCGGCAAATTGTCTGGATGGGAGACAAAAATGCCAATTACCAATACTCGGGACATGTGCGACAAACCGTTCCATGGTCAGATAAAGTGTTTCACGTGAAACAGAGAATTGAGCAAGCTTTAGCAAAAATCGGTGTCACCACTAATTTCAACACCTGCCTGCTTAATTACTATCCTTCTGGCGCTGATGGTATGGGCTACCATGCTGATGACGAAAAAGAGCTCGGTCAGCAACCAGTCATCGCCTCCTTATCGCTTGGTGCCACACGCAAATTTGTTTTTAAGCATAAAAAAACTCAAGACAAAGTTGAACTTTATCTTGAGTCTGGTCAGCTCGTTGTGATGCATGGTGACACACAAACCTTTTGGAAACATACGATCACCAAGACAAAGACGGTCGATGCTGGGCGAATCAGTTTAACGTTTCGGCATATGCTTACATCTTGATACTATCGCTGACTTAACGAGCCATCTAAATCTTACGCGAGACGATCTAAAAAGCGCTCACGATAACACTGGTAAGCAGCTTCACACACATTGGCAGTGTAGCTAGCATTAACACCACCTGCGACTACTGCACCCACTGCTGGAATAATTTGCGCGGCTTTTGTCTTAACGATGTTAGTGGCTACTTTAGTCGCTGTCTGGCGCAGTACACGAGACATGACTTCTTCATTAATCTGATTAAATGCTTGAGTTTCTGGATCTTTGATCATTGCATGAGTGTCATCTAACGCCGCTTTACGTTCCTCAACAGAGGCAGAAGTTGCTACAGCCAATAAAGACATAGCAAATAGCTGCTCGCCTTCATCATTGATATCAAAGCCATAGTACGTTGCATATTCTCCAATCGCACGTAGATTAGCTGTAATAAGCCCAACGACATCAGCAGGGATACCTGCCCAGCCTACAACCCCCGTAGTCACCCCTTGCGCACTGGTTAGCGCTACATATTTGCTCTTAAAAAGCTTAACTTGTTTATCTATAACAGCAATGGGTAGACTTTTGATGTCAGACAGCGTTTTGATAGAGAAGTCGTTAATATCTGCTGCCTCTTGATAGCTATCAATAACGTCTTGAGTGTCCAGTGTCCAATTGGCTGCATCACTCAAAGCACTAATCGTTTCCTCAGTTGCTTTTTTTAGAGAATCGCCAAATTGTGGAGCTTCCATCAACGCATCACCGGCTGCTACCACAGGGGTATTAAGCACTGCGAGCGTCTTATCCAAAATACCTTTATCAGGGTTCTTCCATGCTTCTATCTCTGCACGTACTTTTGCTTCATAAGCAATGTGGTCATCTGTTTTTTCATTGCTGGTCTTATTGTTGATAGTCATATTATTCCCTTTATTAGTATCGTTCGCTTTCTATCCTATGATAAATAAGCAAAGACTACAGGGACGTTCTGTTGTCCAACATAAAACTTTTGTATGATTTGTTAAGTCATCAGTTAAGTTTACTGGGTTTCAACAGACATCCCTTTACTAATAAATCCTACCAAACACTACCTAATACTTGGGAAATCTTTACATTCACTCAGCAGCGGCCAAGACAATCTTGCCAAAAGCATCGCCTTTTTGTAGCTCATGGTGCGCTGCAACAACTTCTGAGAGTGGATAGGTTTTTTGAATTTTTAAAGTCAGCTTGCCATCGGCCACTTCCTGTAAAACACGCGCCATATCTTGACCACTACGCTGCGCTTTATAGCCTGCTACTGCTAAGTCTTTTCGCTGACCGGCTTCTTTGAGCTTATCAACCCAGATAGTTGGTAACACATTTACGCGGGCGCCTAATTTGAGCACGCTAAGCGCGCGGACACCTGCATCATTACCGACTAAATCAAGTAGCATATCGGCTTGTAGGTCAGGAAACGCTTCATCTTTGGTATAATCTATCCAACCTGCTAGCTTAGATACGTCTATCAACTCATCAAGCTTGGCGTACTTTTCTGGTGAGCAAATTACCGTCACCTTGATGTTATCTTGCGCCACTTTATTCATGAGCAATTGGATTAGTAAATGACCGACACCGCCTGCTGGTGCATTAATCACCACATGCTCTTCTGTTTTTATATCAGCAAAATCTACAAACTGTAGTGCCGTTTGTCCAATACAAGGCAAAGCACCTGCCTGCTCTAAGCTGACATTATCTGGTACTTTTGCAAGCAACTTGGCATCTACTGCCACATATTGCGCGTAGCCACCACCGGTAAAAGTCAAGGCCGCTACTCTATCGCCAACAGCAAACTCATCGCTATTGCTGCTGACTACTTCGCCTGATACATCGAATCCTAAAATAGCTGGCTGATCATTCTCAAACTTGTCTTTACGGATGTTTTCCGCACCCCAGCCTTTACCTTGGCGGGTTTTATAATCGACAGGGTTAATCCCAGCATAGGCAATTTTTACCAGTACTTGGTCGTCCTGTAGCTCAGGGACATCAGCACCATCTTGATATTTCATTACTTCCGGCTCACCGAACTCGCGTATGAGTACGGCGTGCTGAGTCTTAGGTATGTTGTGGTTAGCTTGTTGATTGTTATTAGTAGTAGACGCTGTTGCCATCGTAGAATATCCTTATATTTTGTTTATTAGGCTGTACTTGGTCTTCATTTTATTGAAACATTGTGCTGCAAATAGCACTTTCAATCGAGAGCATAATTAATCGATAATATGATCAATAAAGACAATTGTTCATATATCGATAGATTGCCAATATAATACATTTAGACGAATTATTATAGTTAGGTATTAGGGCAGCATCAGCTCTGCACTAATGGGCAGATGATCTGATAGCGATGACCAAGGTTTTCCAGTGTGTACCCAAGCATCCTTCACAAGCAAATTGCGCACGTAGATACGATCTAAGCTAAGTACTGGCAGTTTTGCGGGAAAGGTTGGCAACAGCTTGCCATGACAATGCTTGAACGCTTCTATCATACCGAGATCTGACGCCAGTTTGTCACAAGACATCTTTTTCCAATCATTAAAATCGCCTGCCAGGATAAGTGGTTGATCCGGCGCAATCTCATTTCGCACGTAATCACTAATCGCTTGATACTGCTTGATACGATCACGCTCAAATAAATTTAAATGTGCACACAATACGACAACTGGCATCTCCCAACCGATAGGCTGTACCTCACAGTGCAAGACACCGCGCTGCTCAAGCTTATTAACCGTAATATTTACATTGTGTTTGGGGTCTAGCGGAAAGCGGCTCAATACTGCATTGCCGTGGTGGCCGTTTTCGTATTCGGAGTTTTTACCGTAACTGTTTTGCAAATCTAAAAATTCGCCGAACCATTCATGCTGCGATTGATCTGGGTACTCGTTGTATTGCATATTGCGTTTAAGGTTTTGGCCTTGCACTTCTTGCAGGCACAAGACGTCTGAACCCACAGACTCTAGCGCCTGAGCAATACCTTGCATCTTCACTTGGCGATTCAGCGGTGACATGCCTTTGTGGATGTTGTAGCTGGTTAAAACAAAAGAGGTGGTAGTCATAGTTTGGTTAGTTGTACGCTCATTATTTATGGAGTAAAGATCAATAGCTCAGCTACGATAGCATCCATAGTGATTGTAATGACAGACATAAAAAGAGCACTGGCTCGTATTGAACCAATGCTCTCATAGTACACCTATGTATTATTAATGGCTAATTCATAAATGGCTGATTCATAAATGAACATCGCGCATAGGTGTCATCGTCAGATTAGTAGCGAGTTACTAGCGCTATTGGTTGATCTTCACCCATAATATCTTGTGGCATAAATACAGCTTCGCCGCCATTGTGAATGACGTGCTCGATGATTTCACCGATTGCATCATCTGTGATGCCTTCCGTAGCATCATTGGCAGGGCTTAACGTTTGTGCCTTTTCATCAATCTTAGCAGATTGTATATAGCCACGTCGTACATAAAGTGTCTCGCCAGCTCCTTGGAAAGCACTTCGATATACTTCCTGCAAGTCAGTCTGCAACATATTCGCACCGCGAGCTTTGTCGATTTCGCCCAATGCAGCTTTATGTAATGAGGTGCGATACTCTTCTACGGCTTCTTGCACGCTATCTACGATATGCTGAGCACTACCGTCTTCTAGATTGGTCGCATTCGATACTGTAGCGATGATGTTATCTGGACGATCACAGATTTCTTTATAGTAGCCAATATTTTTTGCATCACCAACTATAACAAGAGGCATTTTATGCTCGCCCCACAATTCTTGGACACTTTTATCAACTTGGTTAAAGAATTCTTTTAAGTGACTGCTTTCATTGTTTGATGAGCGATCTGAGCCACCGTCGCCTGTTGTGTATAGTCCGTTGTTTTCAACAGGGAACTGAATGTTCTCCATATTGTTTTGTGCATCATCATCTTTATCGAACTCTCTTACAACGCGGTCGTTAGACGCTTCAATCAAACGCGCATTATCACGAGTTAAGACCACCGTATAATAATGAACCGCACTTGCCATATCACGAACCAAGTCACGCGTAGCAAATCTATCTGAGATCACAACGCGTTCTGTTGTATCAATTGGCATACGAATGACTTGCACATCATCTGTACTAGCAAATATAGCTAAAGTATCAAGGTTATAATTGTGATTGAGCTCACTGATTTTATTTTGAATATTATCTAAAATGGTAGTCGCTGTGCGTTTATCGTACTCTTTTGTCAGACGATCTTCGGCAACTTTCAATTGATTTTTTAGAGCGATAGGATCTTGCTCATTGGCTGGATGTTCACGATGCGTTTTAACAAAGATACTTACTGCAGGATTCGCTTTAGTCTCACGTAAACTTTTAAGAGTCGCTTTCATATATTGCTCCTTGTTTTATTATCGTTCATTTTTAACTTTATGTATTTCTTTACTCATATATTTTTATGAGCTTAGAAATTTCTATCCGTGTTTTTCTTACATCTTATCGATGCATAATATTTAAATTCCATTATCTTGATGCTAACAGCTATACCCCACTCCCTGTAGGGTTAATTTGCAAGCAAATGATAGCGCTTTGTAAGTAGAGCACTCTATATTGTTAAAGAACTGCCTTAACGAACATAGCTACATATTCAGATAATTATCTTGAGAATTTGAATCTAAATACCAGAATCTCGACATCTACTTTCAGATTGCTAGCACTGTCCTAATTAGTTGAATCGTATATATAAAAGTGCTTAGGTTGTATTTTTACCAAACGAACCCATCTTTTATATAATCTATATATAAAATAAGAACACACTGTATATTTCAATAGTAGCCAGACTTTTCTCATTTTGATTAATAATAATTCATTGATATCGGATACCTATATGACACCTGCTCCTTTAGATTTACGCCTTGTCGATTTTGCCGACACTGCGCCACATACCTTACAAAATCAAGTGATTGACGCTATTGATGCTGCCAATGCTTTTTTAGATACCTTAACCGTGATAGAAAGCGACAGTGCTGAAAAAGCAAGTGCTGAAAAAATAAGCGCTGAACAAGCTTTGGCAGATGTGATGAGCTTTGACCATATCAATTTGGCTTTAGATCGTAGCTGGGGTATTTTGTCGCATCTCAATAGCGTGATGAGCAATGATGAGATTCGTCATGTTCACCATGAGCTGCTACCAAAACTATCTGCTTACGGTACGCGAGTTGGACAGCATCAGCCTTTGTTTAATCGCTATCAAACTATCGTCAATGACACAGATTTCTTTGCTACGTTAGAGCCTGCTCGTGCACGTGCAATCGAACTGGCATTACGTAGTTTTGAGTTATCAGGCGTTGCGTTACCTCAAGCTGAGCAAGAAAAGTTTGCCGCTATCCAAAGTGAGTTATCAACCCTGTCTGCAACCTTTTCGGACAATATCTTGGATGCGACACAAGCATTTGCCCTGCCTTTAGAAGATTCTCAGTTAAAGGGGTTAACAGAGAGCGGTCTGGCACTATTGGCAGATGCAGGCGAGCAATACAAAGCGCGTGAGCTTGCTAGCGATGCTCTTAGCCAAGCTGATGTAGATGCACTTCCTACTCCTTATTATGTGGCCAGTTTAAATATCCCTGTATATCTAGCGATCATGACTCATGCGGACGATCGCAGCCTGCGTGAGATGTTGTATCGTGCTTATGTTACGCGTGCTTCTGAGTTTGATACGCATACCAATGCAAAAGGAAACTCATTAAATAATGCTGACAATATGAGTCAAATACTCTCATTACGTGAGCAAAAAGCCAAGCTACTTGGTTTTGCAAATTATGCTGAAGTATCGCTATCGACCAAGATGGCAGATAGCGTCTTAGAAGTTGAAACATTCTTACGTGACTTAGCAACGCAAGCAACCCCTGCTGCCAAAGCAGATTTGGCACAGCTACAGAAATACGCAAGCGATTATGGCATTGACGAATTGCAACCGTGGGATAGCGCCTACATCGCTGAAAAAGTGAAACAAAGTGAGTTCAGTTTATCGCAAGAGGAAATTCGTCCATATTTCCCATTACCCAAAGTGATTAATGGCTTGTTCACTATCGTTGAGCGTCTATACGGTATCAAAGTACAAGAGCAAAGCCATAAAAATGCAGAAAGTGACTCAGTCTCTCGCTGGCATGACGATGTAAGCTTTTATCAATTATTCGATGCTGATGATCGCTTGCTCGGTGGCTTCTACTTTGACTTGTTTGCGCGTAGCGGTAAGCGTGGCGGTGCATGGATGAGTGGTTTTCAATCTCGCTATAACTACGAAGAACAGAACCATCAGCAGCTGCCCGTTTGCTTTATGGTTGGTAATTTCACGCCAGCACTTGATGGCAAACCTAGTTTATTGACCCATGATGAAGTATTAACCTTATTCCACGAGTTTGGTCATGGGTTACATCATTTATTAACCCAAGTGACGGTGGGTGATGTCGCTGGCGTCAATGGCGTCGAGTGGGATGCGGTCGAACTTCCTAGTCAGTTTATGGAAAACTGGGCTTGGGACGCTGAAGGTATCGCGCTTATCAGTAGTCACGTTGAGACTGGTGAGCCATTACCTAAAGACAAACTTGATGCACTATTAGCAGTGAAAAATTTCCAAAGCGGCATGCAGACGCTGCGTCAGATTGAGTTTGCTCTATTTGACTTACTCATTCATGCTCATACGCCAGCGCTTAATTACGATGGTATTTTAGAGACGCTCAATACTGTCCGTAATGATATCTCCGTTATGCAAACGCCTGACTATAACCGTTTTGCTAATGGTTTTAGTCATATCTTCGCGGGTGGTTATGCTGCAGGTTATTACTCATATAAATGGGCGGAACTGCTATCAGCTGATGCGTTTAGTAAGTTTGAAGAAGACGGTATTTTCAACCCAGCGACAGGCAAAGCGTTCCGTGAGTCCATCTTATCTGTTGGCGGTAGTTTCCCAGCGAAGACCAACTTTGAAAATTTCCGCGGTCGTACCGCCAGTATCGACGCCTTGCTACGTCATAATGGTTTCACTGATGCTAAAAATATCGATGCCGCAAATACTCAAACGACGCGCGAGGTCATTTAAATGCGTTATCAGTCATCTAGTCCTAAGCGCCGATTCTTAGCAGGGGTACGTTGTCCGAAATGTCAGGAGATGGATGCTGTGGTGCAAGTCAATATCGTCACCCCTGCCCCAGATGAGTATATTGAATGTACTCAGTGCGGACACACAGAGCATCGCCCTGACCCTGATGCCATTAGTGCTAAGAACCATTTAGAAGATCAGATGGCTCGTGATGCGATGGCAACTGGCACCAGCGGCACTGTAAAATTTAAGCCTTAGCTATCTAGCACTTACACTTGAAACTAGATTAAATACTTTATTATTTAACGGTCTATTAAGCCTATCTATCGATAGATAGGCTTTTTATTTTGAGTTTGCTATAGTATGGCTACTTATATTCTTGACATGAATCGATCATAATATGAAACCAGACAATATCCGGCCTTCATCCACCCACACTTCTAAGAAGAAACAGACTAAATCACGTCAGAAAATTTTGGTAGTACTTATCTCCATATTGCTACTTATTATCATTGTCTACCTTATCGTAGGAAGGACTGGCACTCAATCCACACTCCCTGTAGATAACGCCACTTCAGCACCAGTAACTGACCAAGCACAGACAGAATTAGCCAAAGACAGCACTTCGGAATTAATAGATGACTCTGTGATTAACGATGGTGTGCTCATGGATGAAAACTCTGAAGCAGCCAATAATGACAATAACGCGATACCAAATCCTACTGCTATATTAGATGCGCCTCTACCAGAAAATGACAGCTTGGCTAAAGAAGAGATTGATCGTTTAGAAGATGAGCGTCAGCGACTGGCCGAACAAGAAAAGTTAGCCGCTGAACAAGTGGCTATGAATAAGCAGTTGACTGATATGAAGGCAGAACAAATTGCGCTACTCGAACAACAAATTGCTCAGTTAGAAGCAAACGACTCTAATAAAGCGACGGTTCAATAACCGTATACTTGATTTGGTTATAGAGAGGCTTACGATGGCGATTTTGCAATTCACACATGCCTCTATTTTAAATAGCAATGCACAGCTGCTTGTTTTACCTGTCAACAATACTGGTATCGTTTTAGATCCTGTACTCACACGAGCGAAAACTCTATTTCCTGATAACTATAGTCGCTATCATCGTGCATGCCGCGATGGTAGTCTGAATGTTGGTAGCTGCTTACTTAATAAGCGTACACGTGAGCAGGTCGGACTTGGTATCAGTAGTAACGGTAACCAGCCAAACTATATTGCCAACCTTGTGATATCAAACCATCCTTATCATCCAGCGCGCACACGTTGGCTGACTGCTGCCTTGATTGATTTGCAACAGCAAATAATGCCGCTTATACGTTACCAAGGCATACGCAGAGTTGCATTGCTTGCGCGGCCACTTATCTCAGGCAGACCACGTGATATCGTATCCAGTGAAAGCACTACAGTAGATACCCTGCCTTTAGACTGGCATGCTGATACTTTGCCATTACTAACTGAGTACTTACAAGACCTACCAAAACTTCGTATCGATATACACCTGCCTAAAAGCATTGAGTTATAAATGGCCTTTTAGCTAGCCAGTCATCATCTTTTTGGACACATAAAAAAACCGCCTTGAATACTCATAACGAGCATTTCAAGGCGGTTTTTTCTTATTTAAACCACATCAGATATTGAGTATTAGTTCTGCTCAACACCTTTCATAGTTAGTTTGATACGACCACGGTTGTCAACGTCTTGTACAAGTACTTTAACGACCTGACCTTCTTTTAGGTAGTCTGACACATTCTCTACGCGCTCTTCTGCGATTTGTGAAATATGTACTAGACCATCCGTGTTTGGCAAGACATTTACAAATGCACCGAAGTCGACGATACGAGCAACGGTACCTTCATAAGTTTTACCAACTTCAACTTCAGCAGTTAGTGCTTCGATTTTACCGATAGCTGCCTTGGTCGCTGCTTTGTTTTCACCAAAGATACGGATAGTACCTGCATCATCAATATCGATAACCGCGCCAGTTTCTTCCGTTAGCTGACGGATAGTTGCGCCGCCTTTACCGATAACGTCACGAATCTTGTCCGGGTTGATTTCGATAACCGCGTAGTTTGGTGCATGAGCATTGATTTCAGTACGGCTCTCAGGCAATACTTGGTTCATTGCTTCTAGGATATGGATACGACCTGCATGAGCTTGTTTAAGTGCTTGCTCCATGATGTCAGGTGTAATACCTTCGATTTTGATATCCATCTGAAGTGCAGTGATACCATTTTTAGAACCGGCTACTTTAAAGTCCATATCACCTAGATGATCTTCATCACCTAAGATATCTGACAATACAGCAAAACGATCGCCTTCTTTAACCAGACCCATCGCGATACCAGCAACTGGTGCTTTTAAAGGTACGCCTGCGTCCATCAATGCCAGACTTGCACCACAAACAGAAGCCATAGAAGATGAACCGTTAGATTCAGTGATTTCTGATACCACACGAATCACATACGGGAAACGCTCACTATCTGGTAACATTGCTTGTACACCACGGCGCGCTAAACGACCATGACCGATTTCACGACGTTTTGGAATACCTTCACGGCCCGTTTCACCAACTGAGAAATGCGGGAAGTTGTAATGCAGCATGAAATGGTCACGAATCGTACCACCTAGTGAGTCAATCATGTTGACGTCACGGCTGTTACCAAGTGTGGTAGTAACCAATGCCTGCGTCTCACCACGTGTGAACAATGCTGAACCATGCGTATATGGCAATACACCAACTTGTACGTCAAGCGCACGAACTGTCTCAGGGTCACGACCATCGATACGCGGCTTACCTGACAAGATGTTGTCACGAACAGTACGATATTTAAGGTCGTTATAGATTTCTTTAAGCTCAGATACGGTATCAGCATAAGTTTCTGACTCAGCATCACCAGCAAGTGCATCAATAATTGATTGCTTAATTTCATCAAGCTTCGTGTAACGTGCTTGCTTATCAGTAATGGTATAAGCGTCAGCAACTTGCTCGCCGAACTGCTCTTTCATGCTACTGGTAAGTGCTTGATCACGCTCAGGAGCAGAATATTGCTGCTTAGCAGTGCCAATTTCTTCAGCCATTGAAGCAATGTTATCAATAACGATTTGTTGTTGCTGATGGCCGTACAATACTGCACCTAACATCTGGTCTTCTGACAGCTCTGCCGCTTCAGACTCAACCATCAATACCGCAGACTTAGTACCAGCCACAACCAAGTCTAGATCACTGGTTTCAAGCTGCTCAGATGTTGGGTTTAGAACGTATTCGCCGTTAATGAAACCAACACGAGCGGCAGCAACAGGACCATTAAATGGCGCATCAGAGATAGCCAATGCTGCTGAGGCACCGATTAGTGCAGCGATATCTGCAGACTGAGTTTTATCTGATGATACAACTGTTGCGGTGATTTGGATTTCGTTTACGTAGCCTTCTGGGAATAGCGGACGAATCGGACGGTCAATCAAGCGTGAAGTTAAGGTTTCAAATTCGCTCGCACGGCCTTCGCGTTTGCCGTAAGCACCTGGGATTTTACCCGCTGCATACATTTTTTCTTGATAATTAACCGTTAGCGGAAAGAAGTTTTGACCTTCTTTAGCTTCTGATTTTACGACTGCTGCAACTAATACTGTTACGCCGCCCATATGTACTAAAATAGAGTTTGCTTGACGGGCAATACGGCCTGTCTCGATAACAACCTGCTGGTTGCCATATTGAAATTCACGCTTAATGGTGTTGAACATTGTCATATAATCTTCCTAATGTTGACTGACAAAACTGATATCAGCGTCAAAAAGAGCTGATATCTGTCATTAAAATTCTGTGTATATGGCTATCAGTTGACATGTTTTCTATTAAAAATCATCGCAACCAATGCCAATAACGTTACTTGGTTATCTCATATATTTGTCTGAGTTAGACATCGTACTATTATGTATATTCGGTCGTGCAATTTTGGCTTTACTATAAATACTATCAAAAAGACATTAAGTCAAAAGACTTCGATGCTAAAAACCCTATAGGCTATTTTCTGAACTTTCAAATATCAGCTATCTGCGCTGATTACCAAGCCAAATAATAAATATTATATCAATAATCGCCATATCTGTAGCAGATGCGCTATCAAACTCACAAGGCATTATTTTACAGTGATTTATAGCCATTGACCAATTAATTGCACAGTAGCGCAATTATCGTCAGGAAATACCGTACTTGAGACTTGGTTAGTACAGTTTGTACCAATATCCCTCTTAACGATTCTATAGAAGGAGTTATAGCTCTTACTATTTGAACACGGTATCTAAAACGAATAAGCATAAAAAAACGGCGTGAAACTATTCCACACCGTTTTTAGAAAAATCTATTTTATCGATAACAACAAACAAGTTCCAAGCGATTTAGCAAAAAATTCAGCATCCACTCGTACTATTGTCGTTAGATTAACGACGTAGACCTAACTGGCTGATTAGAGTAGTGTAACGACCAAGGTCTTTACCTTTTAAGTAATCAAGCAGTTTACGACGCGTGTTAACCATACGGATAAGACCGCGACGGCTATGATGGTCAGCTTTGTGTGCTTTAAAGTGGTTCTGCAAATCATTGATACGAGCACTCAACAAAGCTACTTGAACTTCTGGGGAACCAGTGTCATTTTCGCCACGTTGGTATTGAGCGATGATTTGTTCACGATCGGTATTAGTTAGCATAAATATCTCCGGCAATGCTAAAAACTTTAAATACAGGCTGCAATTTGAGTCAGTATTAAAGCAATAGAATAATAAATAAAATAACCTGTACGCCATTCAGGACAACCCTGCATTACTAGAGTTGACCTAGTGTACGACAAGCTCAGTTAACAACCATTTAGTACGTTTTGAATCGTACATTGTATTTAGCTATAGCACTACTTAATCAAAGTAATGGGCTAACTACAGTACATCATCCAAAACCTAATTTAAATGTGGGGGTAATTATAACAAAAAACTGCTGAACTAGCAGCAGTTTTTCATAATACTTGTAAAGCGACATTTAATTTCTAGTAACTAATATCCTACAGATAACTAGCTATTAACATCCTACCTAAGCAGACTACTCATTAACATCAGATTCTTTTGCATTGCCGCCTAGTTCATCATCTTCAAGAGGCGCGGCAGTAGTCACTTCTGCTAGACTGTCTGGGGCAGTATGCTCGCTTGGATTGATTTCTTCTGCAAGCTTTTCAATCTCTTTTTCTTGCTCGTCCATATTGTTCGGTGAATTACTCATATTAGCTCCTGAATTATTATTTTGTGGACTAACTGTAGTTGCACTCATCGATCATAAGACGTGCAAACTATAAACGTATTAATGCCACCCTACTACAGGTGGCATATTAAAAACTTACTTGTCTTCTTTCGCGTTTTCTAAATTAGCTGCGATACGTTCTGCTGCTGCTTCGCTATTTTCATTGTGATTGTCTTCAGTTTGACCTTTAAGTGCTGCTTCTGCTGAATCAGAACGTTGTTGCTCAAGCTTAGTATCGTTTGGGTTAGAGTTTGACATAGTATCTTCCTTAGTTATGGTTATAAATGTTAGTTATAAAAATTTGAAATTTAATAGTACTTAATTAACTGAAATTGTTTAGTTAGAATTCAAAATTCTAAGATAAAGCTTTGTCTATGGCATCAACAAAATTGGGTATATCATCTGGGTTGCGCGAAGTAATAAGATTACCATCTACTTGTACTGTCTTATCTACGTAGTTCGCTCCAGCATTTTCTAAATCTAGTTGCAACGTAGGGTAAGCGGTAAGGGTTTTGCCTTTAGCAATACCTGTGTTGACGAGAACCCAAGGAGCATGACAAATAACAGCTAATGGCTTTCCTGCTTCATTAATAGCATTGATAATTTGATGAGCCTTTTCGTTACCACGAATAGTATCAGCGTTGACAGTACCACCTGGTAACACCAATGCATCATACTCAGAAACGTTGGCATCTTCTGCAAAGATATCAGCAGTAAAAGTATCACTCTTATTTACGTCTTGCTGCATGGCTTGCACTTCTTTTTTATCATTTGTTGTTATGAGAAGTGTTTTGTAGCCTTTGTCTTTTAGCTGATTATTAACGTCTTCGTACTCTGCTTGTTCGAAGTGGTTATGCAGTAAAAAAGCGATCGTTTTCATAACTTTCCTTCTTCTTATCTATTAGTTTTTGTGAGCCAGTATATTTTTATAATATTATTATTCGGTAGTACATTTTCCTTTGAACTATTTTATTTTTATTAAAATGCATCCTTTCCGCATTGACTTTACTTTTAATTGGCTATTATTTTAATTATTAACTTTATAGCAATTTTTTATTTTTGTAATATTTATCCGTTTTATTTTTTAACTCAGCATTCCCTATCTGATGAATCCAGAGTACAAAAAAAACAGGTTTCACCATAGGCGAAACCTGCAATAAAATGTGACGGTATGTGATTAGTGTAAACTATTAGTAAATCAGGCCAATGTTAGGTGGTATTTTATCTATTTAAGTAACATTGATGAAAACGTTACTATTAGCGCTGAATCAATTTCTTAGGTTGTAAACGTCCGTTTAAGCTCACAGATCCCAAACCAAGAAACTCTCCCTGCTCATTGAGTAGACGTATATCAACTGGAATTTCGTGCTCTAGGAGCTGAGGCACATCAAGATCAGTATCAGTTTTACCATTGGTACTAGCGTTATCATCAACACTAACAGAGCTATTATTAGATAGTTGGTTAGAAACCATATTAGCAACATAATCTTTGAGCTTACCTGTCAGCTCATCAAATACGTTTAGGCGCTGCCCCATATGTACGCGGGCGCATTGCTCCTCTGTCAGCGTCAGTTCAGCATCGATATCAATACAAGCATCGATAGTCAGCAGCCAAGACTGACGCTCCTCTAAACCATGCTCTTCTAATGATGATAAAGCGATCGCATCATCAATGCTGAAGTTCCCTACTTGTGTACGACGTAATGCCGTCAAATGTCCTAGCGTACCTAGCTGCTTTGCAATATCTTCCGCTAATACACGTACGTAAGTACCTTTAGTACAAGTAACCGTTAGATTAATCTGGGTATTATCTATCATCTGTAGATTGATTGCTTTAATCGTAATATCTCTAGGTGGTCTATCAACCTCAATGCCAGCGCGAGCATATTCATACAGTTTTTTACCATCTTTTTTTAGCGCTGAATACATCGGTGGTATTTGCTGCTGAGCACCTAAAAACTGCTGTGCAATAGTCACTAATGAGGCTTCATCAAACTCTGGGATAGAAGCCTTCGTTACGATTTGGCCATCAGCATCACCAGTATCGGTTTGACTACCTAGCAAGATAGTCGCTTGATAAGATTTATCAGCATCCAGTTGATAATGGCTAAACTTGGTGGCCTCACCCAGGCAAATAGGCAACAGGCCAGTTGCCATCGGATCAAGCGTTCCTGTATGTCCTGCCTTTTTACTATCGTGTATCGGTGATTTAAATAAATACTTCACTTTTGACACGACTTGCTGCGAGGTCATACCTTTGGGTTTATCCACCAATATGACACCTGAAACTTTTACTTTTTCAGGTACTTTATTGGCTTTTTTATCAACTTGCTTAGACGCTATAGACATAATAATAATTTACTCGTCATTCTCGTTTTGCTCAGTTTTAGTCACGGCCTTGCTAATCAAGTCCATCATGTAGTTACCACGAGCCGTTACTTCATCGTAATGAAAACGTAGGCGCGGCGTAGTACGTGTCTTTAAGCTATGGCTTAATTCCGTACGCAAAAACCCTGCCGCTTTATTCAATACTTTGATGCTTTCTTCATGATTGGTCTTGTTCATAGCATCATTGAGCTCAGGCTCCATGATAGTGACATAGACATCTGCATAGCCTAAATCTGGGCTAACTTTGACACTGGAGATTGTGACAAAACCAGTCAAACGAGGATCATTGACTTCATCGCGAATAAGAACAGCAAGCTCACGCTGAATCTGATCCGACAATCTTTGTAAACGTTGGTTCATGTTGTTACCTTACTTTAATGGGCTTATTTTATTACTGTATAAGTCTGCTGATTAATAGATGTTGCACTGATATGTGCTAAAAAAGGCCTAGCAGGATGTACCTGTTAGGCCTAAGTACAGCTGAATATTAGCAAAGTATCTAAACAGCTCAGCGGATTACGCATATTGCATTGATACATACTCTGCTATCGAACAGCAGCTTTAGATAGTACGTGCGAACTCTTGGATTTCAAAGACTTCGATCTTATCGCCAGCTTCAACATCATAGCCACGAACGGCCAGACCACATTCCATACCAGTACGTACTTCATTAACGTCTTCTTTATAACGACGCAATGATTGCAATTGACCAGTAAAGATAACTTGATCATCACGCAATACGCGGATAGGTTTGTTGCGATAAATTGTACCTTCAACCACCATACAACCAGCAGCAGCACCGAACTTACTAGAACGGAATACTTCACGAACGTCTGCGACACCAAGGATTTTCTCACGATGTTCAGGAGCAAGCATACCGCTCATTGCTGATTTAACATCATCGATCAAACCATAGATTACGCTATAGTAGCGAATATCCATGTTAGCAGTGTCTGCTTTGCGACGTGCGGTAGCATCTGCACGAACGTTAAAGCCTAAAAGTACCGCTTCACTAGATTCGGCAAGGGTTACGTCAGACTCAGAGATAGGACCAACGCCTGAACTGATAACTCTGACTTTTACTTCGTCAGTAGACAATTCATTTAGGGCAGCTAGTAGTGCTTCAAGTGAACCACGTACGTCTGTTTTTAGTACGATATTCAAGAATGACACATCGCCTTGGCCCATCTGATCAAACATGCTTTCCAAACGCATCGCATTTTGACGTTCGAGTTGACGCTCACGCTCACGGTTGGTTCTAAAGTCCGCAACTTCACGAGCTTTTTTCTCATCCGTTACAACTAGGAACTCACTACCAGCAGCAGGTGTTTCAGGCAGACCTAAAATCTCTACAGGGATAGAAGGACCAGCTGACTTGATACGTTGGCCATGCTCGTCAGTCAATGCACGAACTTTACCATAATGCTCACCAGCTAGAACCAAGTCGCCTTGTTTCAATGTACCTTTTTTCACTAGGACACTAACGACAGGACCACGACCTTTTTCAAGTCTCGATTCAATAACCACACCCTGAGCAGCACCGTCTAATGGTGCTTCTAGTTCCATTAACTCAGCTTGTAAGCTAATGAACTCTAGCAAGTCTTCGATACCTTCGCCTGTTTTGGCTGAGATACGAGCCATTGGTGTATCGCCACCCCATTCTTCCGAAACAACTTCTTTCGTCGTTAATTCATTAAGAACACGGTCAGGATCGGCGCCCGGCTTATCCATTTTGTTGATAGCAACAATAATCGGCGTACCAGCTGCACGTGCATGATCAATCGCTTCTGCTGTTTGTGGCATCATGCCATCATCAGCTGCAACAACCAATACAACGATATCAGTCGCTTGAGCACCACGTGAACGCATTGCGCTAAACGCTGCGTGACCTGGAGTATCAAGGAAAGTAATAACACCGCGATCAGTTTTTACATGGTAAGCACCGATATGCTGTGTAATGCCGCCCGCTTCACCATTCGCAACTTTCGTTTCACGAATTTTATCTAGTAGTGAGGTCTTACCATGATCGACGTGACCCATAATAGTCACTACTGGTGGACGAGTCTGGATATTACTACTACGCTCATCAACTGCGTACTGTAAGTCATCTTCGACTTTAGTATCACTAACTGGTACTGGGTTGTGACCCATTTCTTCAACAAGCAAGCTTGCGGTTGCTTGATCAATCGTATCTGACTCACGAGCCATTTCACCCATTTTCATAAGTAATTTGGTTACTTCGCGAGCTTTAACCGCCATACGCTGAGCAAGATCGGCAACTGAAATTTGCTCACTAATCTCGACATCATAGACGATTTTTTCGACAGGTTTTTCAAACTTATGCTGTGATGCTTGAGTTGAACGCAAACCGTTTTTGCGGTTTTTGATTTCGCGCTCATCTTGGTTCTTACGACGACGACCACGAGTACCAGTACTGTTCGAACCACGTTTGATTTCGCGACGCTCTTTTTCGAAAGACTCTTCTAGTGCATCACCGACCAAACCTTCAGCCAATGGTTCATCTTTACGTACTTCAGTAACAGGTTCACGATCTGTATATTTACCAGCCATTTTACGCATTTGCTCAAGTGTACGCTTTTGCGCTTCTTCAGCTTGTGTGCGGCGGGTTTCTAATTCGATTTCACGCAGACGCGCTTCTTCTTTTTCACGAGTCTCGCGAGCTTTACGCTCAGCAGCAGTTTCAACTTTAGGCTTAGTTGCAGCAACTTTCTTTTTCGGCTGTTCTTTAGGCTTAACTTCAGCCGTCGCTTTACCGCCTTTTTTGACAACAACTGATGTAGAAATATCATCATTCTTGTCGTCTGATTTTTTGCTAGATCCTAAGCTTGCGCGCATTGCTGCTAGCGTTGCTGCTTGACGCTCTTCCGCTTTTTTCTTAGTAGCGGCGCGTTCTTCAGCTTCTTTTGCTGCACGTTCTTGAGATTCAATTAGAGCCTGCTCACGAGCGGCTAGCTCTTCAGCCATTTTTTCTGGATCAGGCTTTTCGAATACTTTCTTTTTACGCACTTCTACGTTGACGCTCTTAGATTTACCAGAAGAGCCGGTCACACGTGCAGTACTGGTCGTCTTAGATTTAAGACTAATACGACGCTTTTCTTGTTGACCATGACTTTGCTTTAAATACGTCACCAGCTTTTCTTGCTCAAGCTCGGTGACTAGGTCATCCTCTGCGCGAGCAGGCAGGCCAGCATCTACTAATTGCTGCTTTACAGCATCTGTAGTTTTGCCTACCATTTCTGCCAGTTCTTTGACGGTCTTATCTGCCATTTATTATCACCTACTGTCTATTATTTGCTATATGTTCAATTCAGTTGTTGGCTACAAATGATTGGGTTAAGGCTGATACCTATAAATAGATATCAGCGCTTTATTCTCAATAGCATATCACCAAAAGACAGCGATATGCAGTTACCGCTTATTCATCGAACCAAGATTCCCGAGCTTTCATGATGAGTTTTCCTGCAGTTTCAGAGTCTAATCCTTCGATATCTTCTAGATCGAAGACGGCTTGTTCTGCCAAGTCATCAACAGTAATGATGTCTTTTTGCGCCATTTTATAAGCCCAACTGACTGTCATACCTTCAAGCTCTTGAAGCTCTTGACTTGGCTCTTTCATGTTCTGTTGTTTGACCAGTTCATCAGCGATGACAACTTCTTTAGCACGCTCTTGAATCATATCAATCGCTTCATCGTCTAGACCTTCGATATCATAGAAAGTCTCAACTGGTACATAGGCAACTTCTTCGATACTGGTAAAACCAATATCAACCAATGCCTGTGCTAAATCTTTATCTACTTCTAGGCGCTCATAGAATAATTCAATAAACGCTTTTGATTCGTTTTGTTGACGTTGCTGATACTCTTCTTCGAGCATCATATTCAGCTTATAGCCCGTCAATTCAGACGCTAGACGTACGTTTTGACCTTGTGAGCCAATGGCACGCGCCAACTGATCATTGGTGCTAAAGATAATATCTGCTGTTTGCGTATCTTCATCTAAAATGATACTGCTTACGTCAGCAGGCTCTAGAGAGCTAATGATAAACTGGGCAGGATCATCTGACCATACCACGACATCAATACGTTCACCGTCTAACTCTTGCTGCACTGCTTGGATACGTGTACCACGCATACCAATACAGGCACCAACTGGATCGATACGATGATCGTTGGTCTTCACAGCTATTTTAGCACGAGTACCTGGCAGACGAGCGACGTTACGAATTTCGATAATTTGTTCTGCAATCTCAGGCACTTCTTTTTGCATCAATGCTGATAGCATTTCAGGATGCGTGCGAGATAACAGTAACTGCGCACCGCGGTTTTCACGATTTACATGGTACAAGATAGCGTTAATGCGCGATTTTGCACGTAATTGTTCGCGTGGTAACATTTGATCGCGTGACAAATAACCTTCAGCATTGTCACCTAAATCGATGATATAGCCATCACGAGTCTGTTTTTTGACTTCGCCATACATCATCTCACCAACACGCGGCTCGAAAGCGTCTGCAACTAGTGCACGCTCAGCTTCACGAATCTTTTGGATAATAACCTGTTTGGCTTGTGTAGCAGCAATACGACCAAATTCGATTGATTCAATTTGCTCTTCTTTAATATCACCAATTGACCATTCTTCTTGATCAAGATCGGTGATAGCTAGCTGACAAGCTGGCATTTCATGGTCTTCATCTGCAACCACTGTCCAGTAACGATAAGTATCGTAATCGCCAGTTGCACGGTCGATTGCTACCCGTACAGCCACTTCTGGCTGCTCGGTATATACTTTTTTCTTAGTCGATACCACCAAAGCGTCTTCAATTGCTTCAAAGATATCTTCAGGATTTAAGCCCTTTTCATTACTGACAGTTTCTACTACCGTTAAGATTTCACGACTCATGCTATACCTGTCCTATCATTTTTTAATTGACTTAAATTTTATAATTTGGGTGCTGCTATTATATAGTTGCTATAAGCCACATAAGCTATTGGAAGATAAAACTGTCTATTTATAAACAGTTACCCTAGTAAAAATCTAGGCATCTTCATAAATCAAATTGGCTTTATCAATATTACTTAATGCGATCTCAAACTGCTCGCCATCACTTGACGTCAGTTTTAAAGAGTTTTCATCAATACTATCTAAAGTACCCGTGGCTTTACGACGTTTTTGATCGCCTGTACCGATGGCTTGAATCAGACGTAAGCTAACAGTTTGACCAACATACGCATGCATTTGCTCATCTGAGAAAAACGCACGATCAAAACCAGGTGAAGATACTTCTAAGATGTACTCACCAGCGATAGGATCATGAACTTCCAAGATACCGCTTACTTGGTGATTTACTGCCGCGCAGTCTTCAATCGTTACTTGTTTATCTTGGGCTTGCTCTTCTGGCAATGCCTCAATATAGATACGTAGTAAAGAGCGACGACCTTGTGGCGCAAACTCGATACCCCATAGTGATACATCACAAGCGGCCACAGCAGGGGCAATAATATTAGTCAGTTCTGCAACTTTAGTCGAAAGCTTCATAATCTCTTTGTATTTTCCTATTCACTTATCTATCGTACTTAATAAACCGTATTAAAGATTGACTCTTATCTATATATAGCAATCTTATAATGATCAGAATCACGGTCAGTATATAATTTTAAATCACAAATATATGATACATATTGTGCATTTATATAGGGACGAGCGTAAAAAACATCAAGCTCGGCCAAACAATGCTTTTATTATTTATAAAGCACTACTATCGATAAAAGTATGAGGAATAAAAGATAGTGTTGCTTAAGAAGCATCGTGCCGGTATCGGCCGATGATGACCAGTGACGAGTAATATCGTACTCTATAGACTTAGAGCTTAGCATAAGTAGGATAGATACCGCGATAACACTGACCTTCAGATACAAAAAAACCCACAAACATAATGGTGGGCTAATCGGTACTGACAAATTTAGTGTACAAAACATCAGTATAAAAAGTGGTAGCGGGGGCTGGATTTGAACCAACGACCTTCGGGTTATGAGCCCGACGAGCTACCAGACTGCTCCACCCCGCATCAATCTAGAACGCATATTATAGGGAGGTTCTGTAGAAGTGTCAATACTTTTTTTAAATTAATTATAAAATAAGTATTATCTGCTAAAAATCCAACCTGACGCTATGCTACGTCTGTAAAACTTGGTGCGATTGGGGGGACTTGAACCCCCACAGCTTTCGCCACCACCCCCTCAAGATGGCGTGTCTACCATTCCACCACAATCGCATTGTACTGCTCTGTCTCTATCGTCCAGTCTATAATCAATGATGCTTAAGGTAGGCACCTATAGAACAGGAGTTGCGAAAACAGGAAAGCATTGTAAATCTAACCTACCAAAATAGCAAGCGCTGCCTACTTAAAAGAGGGTTACTCAGGATTTTGAGTCAATGGACGCGGCGTTTGCGGTGCTGAAACTGGCGCATCTAGACGAAACTGATCTTCTGCTTGCTTACGAGCATGAACAGCAAGTGTCATACTCGTAATAAAAAATATGACCGTTAGCACTGCCGTAGCACGCGTCAAGAAATTAGCAGTACCGGCTGCGCCAAATACTGTACCTGATGAGCCGGCACCAAAAGAAGCCCCAGCATCTGCCCCTTTACCATGCTGTATCAAAATCAAGCCGATCATGGCAATGGCCACGATAATATGCAGGGCTAATATAAACGTAAACATGGTGGCCTCTTTTGCCGCGTAATGACGACTGATAACGGAAAATAAAACGTAAAGTTAATAAAAATAATGACTAGCATCTCATGATGCCAAATCGATTATATAAATAAGGCGCATTGTACACGATTGCAAGGGTACTGTTAAACCTACTTTTACCAACTGATAAAACCATACTGTCTATCAGCTATGATACTGATATCTGAGCATTATTTATTTGATTCAGCATTCGCTTGACTAAAAGCATCAGCGATCGCTAAGAAGCTATCTGCTTTTAATGAGGCCCCGCCCACTAATGCACCATCAATCATAGCGTCGGAAGCAAAGCTATTGGCATTATCAGCATTAACACTACCGCCATACAACACGGTAATCGTATCTGTTGTATCAGCAAAGCTTGCAACCGTTTGCTTAATATACTGATGAGTCTCACTCACTTCTGCCACAGTAGGCACTTTACCTGTACCAATCGCCCATACAGGTTCGTAAGCGATGAGCAGATTTTCAGATAACGATAATGCCAAATCTGGCTGTTGAGTCAGCAAGTCTTTAATAACTGAGAGTTGCTCATTGATAACGTCGAGTGTTTGACCATTGTCATACTGTTCTTGTGTTTCGCCGATACAAAACACCACGCCTAAGTTCTGAGAAAACGCATGAGACAATTTGCTTATCAGGCATTCATGAGACTCTTTGTGATATTGACGACGCTCAGAGTGGCCAAGTAGCGTCCAAGTAGCACCTGCATCTGCTACCTGCTGTGCTGAGCAGTCACCCGTATAGGCTCCTGTACTTGCACTATAAGTACTAACGTCCTGTGCTGCGCAAAGTATTGAGCTACCTGCTAGACGCGTACTCACTGTACTTAAATGAACACAACTTGGCGCTACCATTAATTTACAGCGGTTTTTTGACGCCTGTAAGTTGGCTTGTTCTTCAGTATTAACTTTAGTCAATAAGTCGTCCAACAGTGCATTGACAGCACTGTTAGTCGCAGGATTCTGTTTCCAATTGCCAATTACCCAAGCTTGCATACTTATTTACCTTGTCTCATGTATTCATGCCAATTCGGCTAATATGCGCGTCAGTATAACAAATAATTCGTAAGTGCTATAGTAGCGTGCCACCATGAGCAGAATCACTTCTGTAAACTTATCTATAGATAGTGCATCAATAGACCATTATTTTTACGAGCTAGTCGTCTAATGGTATATATAAATTTTTCAAACTAAAGTAAAGTTCTATACTATAGAGTTGATGAAATACAGAGTTTATAAAATCAAATATTATTGCTAGCTATATATATAGATACGCAGGTAGATAAGATAAACAAAGCAATATAGTTCAAGCGAGTTATCGACTAGCAACGACAAGTATATAACGTCTAATACCAAGCAGTTCTACAGAATATTTTGTATCAAAGGAGAGGTTACAATGTCTATCGCAACCAGTAAGTACGGCGGTCTAGCGCAGCAACTGATTAGCGACGGTGTCGTTAGCGAAGCGAACATGAAGACGGCACAAATTGAATCGCAACAGCAGCAAATAGGACTGGTACCTTATCTGGTAGACAATAAACTGGCCGATGCTTATTTACTTGCCCAAATGCTATCCCAAGCTTTCGGTGACCCTCTATTTGATCTTGATGCATTAAACGTTGATGTTATTCCAAAAGACTTGGTTGATGAAAAAATCGTTCGCAAGTTTAATGCTTTACCACTCTTTAAACGAGGACAACGTCTATTTGTCGCACTAAGTGATCCCACACGTGTTGATGCCATTGATGCGATTGCCTTTAATTCTCGACTGTCGATAGAAACCATTGTTGTCGAAGAAAATAAGCTTAAAAAGCGTATTGAAAGTGCATATGCAGATACGATGCAAAGCTTTGATAGCTTCTCTGATAGTGATTTAAATGTTGGCTTTGAAGACGGTGATGAAGATAAAGAGGATGGCGAAACTCAGCTGAACGACGGCGTCGATGAAGCACCTGTCGTAAAATTCGTCAATAAAATGCTAGTCGATGCTATCCGTATGGGTGCTTCTGATTTACATTTCGAGCCATACGAAAAATCTTTTAGAGTACGATTTCGTGTCGATGGCGTCATGCAAAAAATGGCCAGCCCACCTGTTCAACTTGCGAATAAAATTGCAGCACGTCTAAAGGTCATGTCGCAAATGGATATCTCAGAACGCCGGGTACCGCAAGATGGGCGTATTAAACTAAAAATTTCTAAAAATAAAGCGATTGATTTCCGGGTAAACTCATTACCGACGTTATTCGGTGAAAAACTTGTTTTGCGTATCCTTGATCCATCCTCAGCCATGTTAGGTATTGATGCATTGGGGTATGAACCAGATCAGCAGGAAATGTTTTTAGAGGCATTACACAAACCACAAGGCATGTTGCTTATCACTGGTCCTACTGGTTCTGGTAAGACGGTCTCCCTTTACACTGGTATCAACATCTTGAATACTGGCGCAACCAATATTTCAACGGCTGAAGATCCAGTTGAAATTAACCTTGAAGGAATTAACCAGGTCAACGTTAATGCCAAAGTTGGTCTAACGTTTGCCAATGCGCTCAAGTCTTTTTTACGTCAAGATCCTGATATTGTCATGGTTGGTGAGATTCGTGATCTTGAGACTGCTGAGATCGCGATTAAAGCGGCGCAGACAGGTCATATGGTTCTTTCTACTTTGCATACTAACTCGGCACCTGAAACATTAACGCGTCTACGTAACATGGGTGTAGCCTCTTTCAATATTGCCACATCAGTTAATTTAGTTATTGCTCAACGATTGGCACGACGTCTCTGTAAGAACTGTAAAAAACCTATTAGCATACCGCGTCAGAGCTTATTAGAGATTGGTTTTACTGATACTGATCTGGATAACACTGATAATGTTATTTATGAACCAGTCGGCTGTAATGAATGCCGTGAAGGTTATAAAGGTCGTGTGGGCATCTATGAAGTGATGAAAGTCAGCCCTGATATTTCACGCATTATTATGGAAGATGGTAATGCAATAGACATCAAAGACGCTGCTATTAAAAACGGGTTCCGCGACCTACGTCGTTCTGGAATTTTAAAGGTGTTGCAAGGTGTCACCAGTATTCAAGAGATGATGCGAGTAACTTCTGAATGATAAGTAAAAATTATAGAAGATGTACGATGCGTTTTTTTATTCGGTGGTGTATCAAAAAGTATGCTAGCGATAAAAGTCAATAAGAAATCTATGCTAAGTTCCCTGATTCTATAGGGCTTTAAAGGCTTCAAAAATTGTTCGAATTTTAATCAGCATACTTTTTGATACACCACCTTTTATTCTAACTGCTAATCATTAAATAAATTATAAATCTGTAACTTTCACTATCAGATACTTTTAAAAATAAAACAGATAGACACTGGTTTTTTGCGCTAAAATAAAGTATGCCTGACTGGTATTTAAGTCTGGTATTCTATTGTAAATTTACAATTTATATTGGACAATTTTGAGGGTAGTAACATGGCAAAAGCTAAGACTGATATGTTGTTAGATTTTGTTTACGACGGTGTGAATCGACGCGGACAGAAAGTTAAGGGCGAAACTACCAGTCGTAGTTTAGAGCTAGCGAAGGCAACTCTACGTAAACAAGGTATCACGGTTAAAGGAATTAAGAAAAAACCAAAGCCACTTTATACCTTTAAGAAAGCCATTAAAGCCATTGATATTGCTATTTTTGCTCGGCAATTAGCAACAATGATGAAAGCGGGTGTACCGTTAACTCAGTCTTTTGAAATTGTCGCCGACTCCCTCGATAATCCGAGTATGAAAGACTTAGTATTGCAAATCAAAGCAGATATTGAAGCAGGTGGTACTTTTGCTTCTGCATTGCGCAAACATCCTCGTTACTTTGATGATTTATTCTGCTCCCTTGTTGAATCTGGTGAACAATCAGGTGCACTTGAGACGATGCTTGAACGAGTCGCTACTTACAAAGAAAAGAGTGAGCTTCTAAAAGCGAAAATCAAAAAGGCGATGAAGTACCCTATTGCTGTTATCGTAGTTGCTATCATTGTCACTATAATTTTGCTCGTAAAGGTAGTACCTGTATTCTCTGGATTATTTGAATCATTTGGAGCGGAATTACCTGCTTTTACTCAGATGGTAGTAGCGATGTCTGAATGGATGCAGGCATGGTGGTTTATTTTGATCATTGTCATTGGTGGATCAATTATCAGCTTTACTGAGGCTAAAAAGCGGTCTAAAAAGTTCCGTGACTTTTTGGATCGGGCTACTCTAAAGGCTCCAATTTTTGGAAACATTGCTTATCAAGCAATTATTGCTCGGTTTGCACGTACGCTATCTACAACTTTTGCTGCTGGTGTGCCGCTTATCGATGCCTTAGATTCTACTGCTGGTGCGACCAATAATGTTGTTTTTTACAATGCAACTCAGCAAATTAAGAGTGATGTATCTACTGGTCAGCAATTACAGTTTTCTATACGATCTACCAACTTGTTCCCAAGTTTAGCTATTCAGATGGTTGGCATTGGCGAAGAGTCTGGTAGCTTAGAAGAAATGCTAGATAAAGTCGCTGTCTACTACGAGAATGAAGTTGATAACGCTGTTGATGGTCTAACTAGCTTGATGGAGCCACTCATTATGTCGGTATTGGGTGTATTAATTGGTGGCCTAGTCATTGCAATGTACTTGCCAATCTTCCAAATGGGCGCAGTAGTAGGATAATGATTTGATGCAATTTATACAGTTACTACAAGAGAACGGTACCCTAGCTTTATTCGTATTTGGCCTGTTAGGTCTTTGTGTTGGCAGTTTTTTAAATGTTGTGATTCATCGCATACCACTCATTATGGTATATGCTTGGAGACAAGAGTGTAGCCAGTTTATGTCTGAACAGGCAGATATACCACGCGAGCATACGCTACCCATAGCAAATATTGTCGCTACTGACCAACCGATTACTTTAAGTCACCCAGCTTCACGCTGCCCTCGTTGCGCACATAAAATTAAGTGGTATGAAAACATCCCTTTAATAAGTTGGCTATTACTACGCGGACGCTGTTCAAGTTGCAAAGCAGCTATCGGTCTGCGTTACCCTCTCGTTGAGCTAGTCACTGCTCTCTTATCCGTATTAGTAATATATAAGTTCGGTGTAAATACTACAGGTTTGTCCGCATTGGTTTTAGTATGGACACTGGTTGCTCTAACAGGTATCGACTTTGACACACAGCTACTACCTGATCGTCTAACCTTCCCTTTGGCAGGCTTAGGATTGGCGGTAAACTCACAGAGCTGGTTCGTTTCACCAACACAGTCGATATGGGGATTACTACTTGGGTTTTTATCACTATGGATAGTAGTCAAAGTGTTTTACTTAATCACTAAAAAAAATGGAATGGGTCAAGGGGATTTTAAACTATTGGCAGTATTAGGTGCTTGGCTCGGACCTATAATGTTACCCTTGATTATTCTATTATCGTCTTTACTTGGCTCTATTGTTGGGCTGATCTTGATGAAAAAACAAGGTGAAAGCCGACCTTTTGCTTTTGGGCCTTATATCGCTATAGCAGGTATTGTCGCCTTATTATACGGCTCAGATATCGTCAGCTGGTATCTTGGTATGTATGTCTAATAACTGATAGTATACATTAGATTATTGTAGGAAATTTTCTGCAGTAACTCATAAATAAAGCCTTAAAAGGCCAATTGTGAGTTTAAAGCTGCATTCATTGTTCTATCTATCAGATAAGCCATTATTATGTCAAAAAATACATCACACTCTTATTCACGCCAATCACAAACCACGCAACCAAAAAATAAGAAGCTTGTGGTTGGTTTGACGGGTGGTATCGGTAGTGGCAAATCTGCCGCTAGTGCTTGGTTTTCTGAGCAAGGCATCGATATTATTGATGCAGACGTAATCGCTCATGAGATTGTCGCTAAAGGTAGCGCCACTCTGCAGAAAATTCAGAAAAAATTTGGTGATTGGATATTGACGGATGATGGTGTCATGGATAGGGCGGCAGTACGCACACACGTATTTGCAAATCCTGAAGCGCTGATTGAGCTTGAGGCTATCACTCACCCAGCGATACGTGAGACAGCAAATGCACAGCTAGATGCTAGTACTTCACCGTATATAATCTTGTCTGCGCCCCTACTTATAGAGGCGGCAGAAGCAGGACTGGCTAATTTATGTCAACGTATTTTAGTCATGGATGCCACCGAAGACACGCAGCTTGCGCGTGCCAGTCAGCGTGATGATCAAAGCATACAAAAAATTAAGGCCATTATGACCAATCAGCTGAGTCGTGAAGAGCGTAATCGTCATGCGGATAATGTCATACTCAATGAGAGCGACCTTGCCTCTCTATATCTACAACTAGAACCCTTGCACCAAGAGTATCTTACGCTTGCCCAGCAGCTAAAGTTCGCTGGCGATTAACCTCATACAACGCCATGCCAGTAGCAACACTCACATTTAGGCTCTGTAGATTACCATGCTCGTTTCCTGACATTGGAATATAAACCAACTCATCACAGCTTTCCATTGTCAGACGACGCATACCCTCCCCTTCTGAACCCATAATGATAGCGGTCTTGCCAGTTAGGTCAGCGGCATGTATTGGTTTAGCCTCTTCACTAAGTGCCGTACCAAATACGAAAACGCCTGCATTTTTGATTTGCGATAACGTGCGTGCCAAGTTCGTAACGCTGACGATCGGCATCATCTCTGCTGCGCCAACTGATACTTTAGCGACTGTTGGCGTTAGGCTCGCTGCATGGTGTTTTGGACAAACCACTGCATCCACACCCATAGCCACTGCGGTACGTAGGCAAGCGCCAAAGTTATGTGCGTCTGTGATTTGATCTAGTACCAATAACAAGCACTGTTCACGACCAATAATAGTATCAAGCAAACCTTCATCAGCGAAACCTAACGGACGAGCATTGAGTACCACGCCTTGATGCTGCGGACTGCCACATAACTGCGTTAGCTTGTCTTTTTGGGTTGGTTGAATACTAATGCCGTTTGCTTCCGCTTCAGCCATGATAGCTTGTACATGACTATCACTCTCACGTCCTTGCTGCACAAACAAACTAAGGCCATCAAGAGGACGATGTTCAAGTAACGCATCAATTGCATGAATGCCGTAAAAATAAATGGGTTTTGCCATAATAGGCCTACTAAGTATAAAGTGGATATCGCACTAGGCGATGGGATAAAAGAGAATAACGTCGGCTTTAACTGTCATAGCTCATTGATGATGAGAGAACAGTAAACCAAACGTCAAAAAAGAAATAAACAATACCAATCCGATATTGTTTATTTTCTCGAAACACTAATGTGTAATAGAACAAGCGCTAGAATGAAAGCTCAAGCGCCCTATTAATAATATCAGCCTTCTAGATGACAGACATATTGAACAATCTCTTCAGTACGTAGGTTAAAACCGCTATTGCCTTCAACGACAAATGATTGACCTGCACGGTAGTAGCTGAATTCATCATCACCATTAATCTTCACTTCACACTCACCACTAGTGATTTCGATACGCTCAGAGGTATTAGTGCTAAAGTGATAATGCTCAACCAAGTTGTCACAAGGTAAGATCACGCCTAGCGTTTTATGGCGACCATCCTCAAACATAATGGTATGGCTTGAGCAGCGACCATCATAAGATACTGTCGCTTGGGCATTAACTGTTACGTTAGTAAATTGCGCCGCTGTCATAGTGGCTTCCTTATCAAATAATTATGGCAAAACTAAAAAATAAGTAACGGGTTAAAGTACCGACAGAGTTGCACTGGACTTCAAATACGCAACCAGTAAGCAAACACGCCTGCTTTAGATACTTTGTCCCTCTATAGTAGATATCTGCGCGCCAAAGGTAGCCACAGGTTCTATGAAAACGCTTTTGAATAATGATTGAGTGGCATGTTTTTCACCACTATACGCCTACAATTTTACAAAATTATGACTCGTTATTAGGTTGCATAGCGCATCAAACTTATAAGAAGAGTTTATCATTATGTGAGATTATGCTACCACATTATATCTATAAAGTTTGTTAAAGCGACTAGGAAAATTCTATTTGATGGCAAGTATCTACCCATTCGTTTAATATTTATTTAGTATTTTTCTAGGCGGATGCTAGGCCACTAACTTAGGTATTTTTTTATCATTATCAGTCAAAATACTTCTTCGCATACTATGCTTATCTTTGAATATCCAATGACCCTAATGATTAATATCATAGATATTATGTTGATGATTTATTGTCAGTTTTTAATAGTTTTATGGTAATCTCCCAATAATAAATTCTGTTATACCTCGTCTTAAAGTTTGTATTTACGCACATTTAACACCATACTATTTGCCTACAATATTTATCTAATTAGCAAGTTTAAATAGATATTTTCATTTCCTTATTTACCCTATTTATAGATGGCTTCTTAAGATTTATATGATGTCCATTGTCTGTCCTGAGAGGCGTTGATGCTAGTATCGTTAACTTTACATCAGTTTGCGTTGATTGCTCAGCATGAGCTGAGCGTGGCTGAAGGTTTTAATGTCATCACTGGTGAAACAGGTGCTGGCAAGTCGTTATTGCTAGATGCACTATCACTATGTGTCGGTGAGCGAGCAGACAGTGCGATGGTCAGGCATGGCGCTGCGCATGCGGATATCTACGCTCAATTCGATGTAGAAAATAACAGTATCGTCGCTGAGTGGTTTACCAAAAATGAGCGACCGCTAGAAGAGCCTGAAGTACTTATTCGTCGACAATTAAGCAATACTGGCCGCTCAAAAGCATGGCTAAATGGTTCACCGGTTAGCTTAGCGGAGCTAAAGAGTTTAGGCACTTTATTGGTCAATATACATAGCCAACATGCTCAGCAAGCGTTGCTCAAGCCGCAATTTGTGGTGCAATGGCTTGATGAGATGGCACAGATAACACCGTTAGCCAACCAAACTGCCAGTAGCTATCAAGCCTATCAGCAGCTAAAACGTCGCGCGGATGATATCGCGAGCCGTGAAGCCCAGCGTCAAGATCGTATTCAGTTATTGCAGAGCCAATTAGCAGATATTGCGCCGTTATTGGCTGTGGACTACGCAGAAGTTGAATCTGAACACGAAGAGCTCTCCAATATTGAAGCCTTAATGCAAGAGGCCAGTCATGGTCTGCATTTGCTCGACAATGATACCGATGAGCCAGACGTCATGACCTTGCTCGGACAAGCGATTAAACTCTGTGACAACCAAGTAGGCGTCAGTCAAACGTTTGAACAAGCTTCTGAACAGCTACATCTAGCACAGCAGCAAATCACTGAGGTGACTGCCCTGCTATCAGATTACGCCGAACAGCAGCTACCCGATCCTGAACGCTTGCAAACACTAGACAATTTAATCAGCTTAGGACATCGTCTGTCACGTAAGCATAGCTTGCCAGCGAGTGATTTAATTGATGAAGCAAAGGGCTGGGAAGCGCAATTAGAGCAGCTAGAGAACGAGCCAAGCAGTGATGCAATGGCAGCACAAATTGAGCAGGCTTGGCAAGACTATCTCGCTTTGGCGACACAGTTAAATAAAGAGCGCACGAAAGCTGCCCCAATAATTAGTAAGCAACTCATCAAACAACTACAACCGCTTGCGCTACCCAATGCTCGCTGTGAATTTGTCTTTACTAAAAGATCTGAACCTAGTCAGTACAATGCACAAGGTTGTTTCGATATTGATTTATTATTTAGCGCCAATGTTGGCATGCCGATGCAGCCTCTACACAAAATCGCCTCAGGTGGTGAACTGTCACGTATGGCGCTCGTGATGCAAGTCTTACAAGCGACCAATGCTGATAACAACGCCGCCAAGCCTATGCTGGTATTCGATGAGGTCGATGTCGGTATCAGTGGTGGCACTGCGCAAGTGGTCGGCGAGCTACTACGTGCGCTTGGGCAAACGCAGCAATTGCTCGCGATCACACACCAAGCACAAGTCGCGGCACAAGCGCATCAACATATCTTGGTACAAAAGCACCATCAAGAACAGACCGAAAGCGAGCTACTCATACTGACCGACAGTGCGCAAGTAGACGAGCTGGCACGTATGTCTGGCGGTGTCATTATCACTGATGTCACGCGCGATCATGCCCGCAGCTTATTATCCGATGTTAAATAACGCTCTACCTGACCTATCTAACGTTAAATAACCATTCGTTTTCATCAAAACGAATGGTTATTTGAATTTCAGTAATAGTCAGTAGCAATTAGTGCGAATCTTGCTTTTCTATTGATTATCACCATATAGTGGTCTTTCACCCTTGTTATTAGGTTGCGTTTGTTTCTATGTCTAAAACCAATTTGACCCATCATTTTTTGATTGCAGCACCAGAGCTGTCAGACCCAAGGTTTGAGCAGGCACTTATATATATTTGCCGTCATGACAAGCACGGTGCGCTAGGTCTGATGGTCAATCGTCCGCTTGAGCAATCTCGCGTAGGTAAGCTACTAGAAGATTTAGATATTGAAGTGACCAATCCGCAGGTGATGGAAGATGTGGCATTAGAGGGTGGCCCTATGTATCCTGAGGTCGGCTTTGTGCTGCATACTGGTCAGCCAGAATGGGCGTCTTCTTTTGCTATTTCAGAGAACGTTTGCATCACGACTAGCCAAGATATTCTGAAGCGTATTGCCGCAGGTCAAGGCGTCGGTCACTATCAGCTATGCCTAGGTCATGCCAGTTGGGGCAAAAAACAGCTAGACCAGGAGCTCAGTAATGGTGACTGGTTAGTCTGCCCTGCTGATCTGAATTTATTATTTGATACCCCGTTTGAAGAACGCTGGCAAATCGCAGCCGACAAAATCGGAGTCAATTTCGACTATCTTAGTAGTGACATAGGTCATGCGTAATATCATACGCTCTACGAATTTAGATAAAGACATAAAGGACACCCATTACTATGGCAGATAGTACTTTTACGGCCAATAGCACAGACGCTATAGATAATGACATTGATATTGATACTCTCGATAACGGTAGCAATAGCGCTTCTGAAACTATCGAGCCAGAAGTAAAGCCGCATCTTATCTTGGCGCTAGATTACGGCGTCAAAAAGATGGGCATGGCGCTCGGTAATACCATTACGCAGACAGCGCGTGCCTTTGACATATTGGCGATGAATAACGGTCAGCCAGATTGGGACAATCTAATTGGTATCATCAAAGTCTGGGGCGTGGCGCAAGTCGTGGTTGGCCTACCGCTTAATATGGATGGCACTAGCTCTATGCTTTCAAAACGAGCACACAAATTCGCTCGTCGTCTGGCCCATAGAGTGATGGAGCAACATTTGCCAGTGACCGTATCACTGTGTGATGAGCGGCTGACTTCAATCGAAGCAAGAGAAATCGCATGGGACAATGGTTGGATCAAAAACGAACGCGACCCAATCGATGATATCTCCGCTTGTATTCTAATGTCGACCTATTTTGCTGATCCTAATAGCAGTATCGCTATCGATGCAATCAAAGCAGAATAAAGCAGCCAAATAGGTAAAAGACACGTGTGCGGCTATAATGTCACTTCGATACATCGTACCTCTTAACGGATAAATGACTGATTACTATGACCACTGTCTCAGACCAACCCTCGCAACATAAGTCACAGCATGGTTTTGCTCCACTTGCTATTGCCCGTATTAAAGGCGCCCAACGTGCCAACCAAATAGCGATTTATCTCATTTATGCGGCTATTTTTGCATTTGTGGTCTTTGGCACGATTGCTAGTATCAAAGCCTTCCATGATAACCAACTGCTTTATCAATTATTTTATAATTTGCCATATGCCCTAGTAGCCCTCACGATACCCATTACTATTTATGATGCGTTAGTCGTTTATCGTTATCGCTTGAATCAACCGTCGATGATTGCCATGAGTATTGGCGTATCAACCATTATATTGGTTGGCGGATTAATTTTTGCCGATACTGCATGGTTAGGGCTATCTTGTTGGCTAGGCGTGGCATTTTTATTTAAAGTAAGTTTTAAGCGATTTTTTAACTTTTTAGAAGTAGCTGATGTACCTGAAGTCGACGAAGAGGCTGAAAGTACTGAAGCATAGAAGACCTACAAAGTACGCCATGATAAGCACTTAAGCAAACTACTTACCCTACTCGTCCTCCAACCCACTTATTTAGCTTTATGATAATGACTATGACCACTTCGATACCAGACACGCCTATCCACCATCACTTAGATACTCAAGGGCTGATTTGTCCTGAGCCGGTCATGATGCTACATCGCGTCATTCGCAAAGCAGATGGCGGTGAAGTGATTGAAATATTGGCGACGGATCCGGCTACCACGCGCGACATTCCGAATTTCTGTCGTCACCTGGGTCATGAACTAGTAGGTCAAGAAACACTGGCTGAAAACGTGAGCTTAGATGCTGACCCTGATGAAATCACCATCGATAGCGATGATGATACGCCTGCAAGCGTAACGCTATATCGCTATCTGGTTAAGAAAAAAATGGCATGATAGGTTTGGCATTATTTTAATAACTGTCTGTTATTGCTCACTTAACCCCTACCTGAGTATCGTCCTATGAGCCGTGATCGCGCCGTGCAACAACGACAGCCTAAAGCATTGGCGGTCGATGATGAGCCAGCTTACATGACTGAGTTTCGTCAAGCCATGCTGGCGCGCGGTCTAGCGACGCGTACTCGTAATGCGTACGTCCGCGACCTACGCTCTTGTGAGCTGACCAATTCTAGCGCCCTGACACGATGGCAGCCTGATGATGTGCTGCATTGTCTGTCGCTCCTTGCTAAAGATGGCAAAACTCCACGTACCCAAGCACGCATGCTCTCAAGCTTGCGTCAGTTTTATCTATGGATGATCGCCAGCAATTTGCGTGAAGATAATCCTTGTGAGCGTATTAAAAGTCCAAAACTCGGACGTCCGCTGCCAAAAGACTTAGCCGAGGCTGACGTCGATAATCTACTTGCTGCACCTGATACCGGCACCGCGCTCGGTCTCCGTGATAAAGCCATGCTAGAAGTTTTATACGCTTGCGGTCTGCGGGTGAGTGAGTTGATTAACCTCTCATTAGAGCAAGTGAATCTAAACTCAGGCTGGCTACAAATCACGGGGAAAGGCAATAAAACGCGATTGGTGCCCCTCGGCGAATATGCAGCGGATGCATTGGAAGATTATCTGTCTCATGGGCGTGGCGACTTGATTGCTCATTTAAAATCAGGCAATTGCCAAGCGGTATTTTTGACGGCGCAAGGTGGCTATATGACGCGGCAGAACTTTTGGTATCTACTTAAGAAGTACGCCAAAGTTGCCAGTATCGATAAAGAATTATCACCGCATACGCTACGTCACGCATTTGCCACGCATTTGCTCAATCATGGTGCAGACTTGCGTAGTGTGCAGTTATTGCTAGGACATAGCGATTTATCAACCACGCAAATCTATACTCATGTAGCAACGGCAAGATTGCAGAAATTGCATGCCGAACATCATCCACGTGGGTAGCCTTGCCATATTGTCATATGGCCAGCATTGAAATCTAATATTATTGATGATTGTAAAAGGAATATATCGTGTCGCAAGCTCAACCATCTGCCTTAACGAAGCGTCAAAACTCTGCACTCAGAAATCTTACTATCATGGGTTATTTAGAAGGCACGTCTTTTCTATTGTTACTTGGTATCGCGATGCCACTCAAATATATGTTCGATATTCCAGAAGCGGTAAGCTATGTCGGTCCAGTGCATGGGGTATTATTCGTTGCCTATGCCATAGTGCTGATCATCACCGCGAGCAGAATAAAAATGCCGCTTTGGGCGCTACCTGCTGGTGTGCTCGGCTCGTTTTTGCCATTCGGACCATTTATATTTGATCACTTATTAAATAAGAGTTTGAGTAAGTAGTTTCAAGAAAAATTCAACATCAGGAACGATATATGGCTCAACGCGGCTAACTATAATGCTATTCTATTCGCCTGCTTCATCTATCGCTATACTTGGATTACGTGCCTGTATCTCCCGATAAAAACGTAACTTGTCTTTTGGTGAGATTAGTATTTCTTCATCTTGATATGATATTTTAATCCTATCCAATGATAGTGCTGGCGCAGAACTCATACTTCGAGTCGGCGTAATATAGGTGATATCTGTAATCTCAATTTTTTGAACAGAGAATCCACTATCTACTTGTAGCTGTTCGTTCGTTAATATGTACTTAGTACCGAAAAAAGGGATGAGCATTAGTGCTGCAATAGGGATGAGAGTAACCGTCATTAATATGGTTTGTATGAGGGATTTGTGAGCACCTCGCTTCCACTGCCATAATGGAACAGACACAGTAAATAAACTCAAACCCCAAAGTAACAGTGCAAGCCAGAAGTCTACTTTAGATACGAATGTAATGTCTGGCATAAATAATACTTAGCAACTATCAGGTTAAATTTGATTCTATATTAAGCGTTACCTCTTATCTAATGTCTCTAACATTTTTTCTTAAAAGTTTTTGCGATATAGCAAAATGCAGTTCCATAAATAGATAGCTGCAAACCTGCCCTTTTCTCGTTACAATACCCTTATTAAAGTGCGTCATGATATACATGCTACCTAACTGGGCTGCGCACTACCTTTTACCTATCTATTATCCGAGAATCCCATGAGCCATAGACCACCTTCTGACCTGTTAAAAAACGCCGAACACTGGCGCGAAGATATCAATTTTCGCCAAGAAGTGCTGGGTAAGCCGTTTGATTTTGCGACCACGTGGGGCATTTTTTCACCGCAAAAGCTCGATGACGGTAGCTTAATGCTACTTGATTATGTAGATTTTGAACAAGATGATGATTCGATCGACTTGGGCTGTGGTTATGGTGTACTTGGTATGACGGCAGCACGTGAATGTCCGAATGGTCAGCATACGCTGATTGATAAAGACTTTATGGCAGTAGAATACGCACGCCGTAACTGTGAAAAAAATGGTCTAAACAATGTTGATGTACATTTATCAAATGGCTTTAATCATGTGGCAAAAGACAAAGACTTTAGCCTTGTGATGTCAAACTTGCCAGCCAAAGTCGGTAAAGAGCAGCATTACTTATACTTCCTCGATGCTTATGCACGCATGCGTAAAGGTGGCCGTTTTTATGTCGTCACCATCAATGGTCTGCGCCAATTTGTGAAACGCTCGTTTACCGAAGTGTTTGGTAATAGCGATAAAATCAAACAAGGTAAAACCTATACGATTACGATGGCGACCAAAGACTAGTTTTAGCTTTCCATGATTGAGTTTCGGCCATTTAAACTGAAGCTTAAATTGAAATCGACATAAAAAAGCACGCTAAATTAGATTTAGCGTGCTTTTTATTTTGTATGACCAACTATCCTTCTACATCTGGCGTTTTATCAAATATCCGCCTAATAGCGCGCTGCCGATAATCGGCAATAGCACCATGAGCATTGGTGAAAAGCCTGTGGCTAGCGATACAAAACCAACTAAGTCTTGAATATAGCTAAATAGCAAACCAAACAACAACGCCACGACGATACGCAAGCCTAAGCTGTGCGTCCGTAGCGAGCCAAAGACAAATGAACAAGCAACAATCACTAGCGACAATATGGATAATGGCGATAGTAGCTTTTGCCAAAATGCCACTTCATGCTCTAAGGAGCGATTGCCCTGTTGACGCATAAACGCGCGATGCTCGTACAGCTGCGTCAATGACAAATCTTCTGCCTTACGCGTCAGCAGATACACAGACTCTGGGGCAAAGGGTAAGCTTAACGTATCTGATGGTGAAACGGCTTGGCTACTCTCAAAACCTTGATTGATAGAGAGCTTAACCATATCGTTTAATTGCCACTCGTAACGATACTGCTCACTTGGCTTCTCACTATTTACATCAATTGGTTCACGGCCAGTATATTTCCCACCTTCCGCGTGAACAGCAGTTTGTAAATTACCGTTATTGTCCAAATGCCAGCGTTTCACCTCGCCAATATTACCCGCGACATCAGCATAATCAATATATAAAATATCGCTACCATCAGGTGTTGCACTGCCATCTTCTGCGGTTTCGAAACGTGGCTGTATCGTCCAGTAGCCGCGTACTGATGTGACCAGTGAGGTGCTGTCTTCATCATTAATCTGTTTCGCTAACTGGTTAGAAGACGGTAGGACGAACTGATTGATAGCCAATGCCAATAGCACAAATATCAAAGCGGGCTGTAATACCCAGCCGACGATACGATAGATACTGACCCCAGCCGCGCGCATGACGACCAGCTCGCTTTTATTAGCTAGCAAGCCCAATCCTATGACAGCACCCAATAGCGCACCCGTTGGGATAAATTGCTCTAAAAAGTAAGGCGAGCGATAAAAGATATATTTGAGCGCCTCGCCCATGGTGTAGTTATCGCCTAAAGAATCAAGCTCTGATAAGTAAGAGAAAATCAGCTGCAAGGCCCATAAACCAATGACGGCAGCGATAATAGCCAATAGAGCGTTGAGTTTGACATAGCGACTGAGGACTTTTAGATTGGCAGGTTTCTTAGCCAATTGATCAGACTCGGCTGACTTAGCAAATAAAGAGCGCATTAAAACTGCCCTCCTTGTGAGCTGTTGTTCTGATTATCTATGTCGCTAACTGAACTAGTGGTGGCAGCGGCTAGCCTATTTTCTTGTTTGCGAAAGCGCAGTCGATGTTGCACACGGCTACCCCAATTCATATAAAGCGCCAATGCCATAAATCCTAAGATAAGCCATGCATACGCCCATACGCTGATGCTGTCTTTGCTCACCGCGTTTTTGAGCGAGATGATACCTAATGCACAGCTGACAAATAATAAGATAGAAGGAAACAAGCGCAGCCAACGTCCTTGACGCGGACGGACTTGCGCCAGTGGCACGGCCAACATAGGCGCGATAATCATCAGCCATGGTAGCGCCAAACGATAGCCAAGCTCACCTTGTGCAGCGCGCATTGCACTGTTAGAGCCTGATGGTGAGCTACTCGTTGCGACTTGCCACAATGGTCCAATCTTCTGCATTTCAATATTGTCTTCGGTGATAACTTCCTGTGAAGACTCAGTCAAGGTGATGCGATAACGATCAAAAGCGACTTGATTATATTTCAGACTGCCTGCGCCAACTTCGTAACGACGTCCTTGGAACAAATCCAACTGAGTAACGCCGCTATTGCCAGTATTCACTTGCTCAGCACGCTTAGCCAACGTAATCGTGTCTTTGCTAATGTCCTTTGCACCACTATTTATAATATTTTTTGGTATGTTAGATATGCCAATTTGTTCGGCTGTTTCGCTGTCGATCGTATTATTCATATCAGTAGCATTAGCATCGACACTTTCAGCAGCACTACCTTTTTTCGCAGGTTCAGATTGGATCAAGATCACATCTTGCAATTTTTTCTTATCATCGCTGAGACTACCCACATATAAATGATAATTACCGCTACTGATAAACTCGTTCGGACGGATCAAATCAAACGCACTGGTCAATGCTTGCTGCTGCCACACAGCTTCAGACGAGCGAACACCCCAAGGCTTGCCAACGACAGATAGCGCCGCTTCACCAACGAACAGCGCCAATATTAACGGTGTCATTAACCGAGCAAGCTTACCTCGAGACACGCCACTAGCATTAATCACTGCCATTTCTTGATCGACATACAAGCGACCAAATACCAGCATCAAAGCGATAAAGAATGCTAACGGTAAAATGAGCTCTAAAAAATACGGTAGGTTATACCCAATGATCGTAAACAGTAGACTGACGTCCAAACGACCTTCAGCAGCGATGCCAAAATAGCGTATCAAACGACCGCCGAGCATCATCACTACCAAAAACCCCAACACTAAGGCAGTGGTCGAGGCAACTTGTTGTGTCATGTAGCGGCGTAATATCACAATGGGTACTCTTAAACGGTTGGTATGCGCGCGATTGATGATGAGCTTATTAAATATTTAGGACGTATGACGACATATCATCAGCATGATATGGGTCATCTAAATACTCAAATAACGGTAAACGTTACTAAGCGACTGGTTAGTCATACTCAATAAACACAAGCGACAGATATAACCGCTAATGCTAGCATGTTTTGCCCAAAAATGGCTGTGAAATGTGTTTGAAAACATTACCTACACCTTGCTGAGAGCGCATTATTGACAGTAAGTAACAAATATAGCAAGTATTGGATAAATAATTGATAAAACCTCAAATTACATCGAATTGATAGCATTTATAGCGCTAAGTTTTTGCTTTATTTATTTTAGAAAGGTTTGTTTGTCATTCGTATCATCGAACATTTATCTCTGTTATTAATTGCTAGACTGACTAATAGAAAAATATACTTATATCGTCAAACGGAGAATAATATTAATGAATAAAACGACCTCTACACCCTCTACCCTACTTGAACTCGCTGGCGGCACATTCGATGCGCTTGACTGGTCAAATTGTGCGCTCGTTCTTATTGATTATCAGAATGAATATGTCGATGGCGCTATGCTATTAGGGGACGCTGGGGCAAAAGCCATCGCCAATGCACGCCTAGTACTCGATAAAGCGCGTCAGCAAGATTTACCTATCTTTCACATTACCCATCATGGTGCAGAGAATGGCAATGTCTTTGATCCTTTATCAGCTAACGTTGAGATAGTCGAGCAATTGCAGCCGCAAGATGGCGAAACAGTGATTGCCAAAAAGCATCCGAATGCCTTTTATGATACGCAATTACAATCATTGATCTCAGCAACAGAAAAAAAGCAGATTATTTTTGCAGGTTTTATGAGTCATATGTGCGTCAGCTCAAGCGTCCGCGCCGCATTTGATTTAGGTTTCGATAGTTTTGTCTGTCACGATGCCTGTGCCACTCGCGACTTACCTAGCGCTACAAGAGAGCCGATAAGCGCTGAAATCATGCATGATACTGCCATGGCCGCACTACAAGACAGATTTGCCGCGATGGTAACGACCGATGAATTGGTCAATGGCTAGTATGTTGGCATCATCGGAGAATGATAATGTAACCGTTAAACCATAGCGTAAGTTAGTACAGCATAATAATTCAAACGTATTACCCAAGACTTGCTAACTGCGCACGATTATCGCAATATGCTACACTACTGTGATTGCTCAACAGACCAAATAATTTAATAATCTGACAGGTATAAGCAGTCATTTAAATCCTGCAATTTTCATAACTCTAATAAGGATAACTATATGAATATCAAATTATCTCAGCATTTACCAAAGACCCATACGCAAAAAATCCTGAAAAAAGAAGCCAAAAGTAAAGACGATGCTTGTCTGGTTGTATTGGTCGATGACAAGAAAAACATTCTTGCTGAATCTGTGCTGACCGAATATACCACTCGTATTGAGCAGCTGATTGAAGTATCTCACTTCAAGGGCACTACCTGTGAGACTGTTGCTGACTATGCGCTGGCAGGTGATAAAAAAACCACTAAGCAAAACCCTGTACAACTGCTGTTGGTCGGTGTAGGTAACACTGATAAGTTCAACAACACCGTACTGCAAAAAATCGCCAACACTATCTATAGCAGCACACAAAAGCGTGTGTCTTCTATCACTATCGCATTGGGTGATGCACTGGAAGAAAATCACTTTGGTCAATTTGCCCTTAATCTACTGGCAGCTAGCTACCGTTTTGACAAGTATAAGTCTGAGCAAGCGACTCCTGTATTGACTGATGTTTATCTGTTAGCTGATGAGTCACTACAGCCTGCGCTAGCATTTGCTCAGTCAGTATTTGCTGGTCAGAGCCTCACTCGTGATGTGGCCAATGAGCCTGGTAATATCTGCTTCCCAGCTTATATGGCTGAACAAGCTCAAGAGCTTGCAAAAACTTACCCTGACCTATTAACCGTGAAAGTACTAGGTGAAGACGAGATGTCAGCGCTAGGTATGCATTGCTTCTTGGCCGTTGCGCAAGGCTCCACTAAAGAAGGTAAGCTGGTACTCATGGAATACCGTGGCAAATCAGAATTTAGTTCAGATGCAGGCACTACCGAGCAAACCACTAGCAACGCAAAAGTGAGTGGTCTAAAGGCATTGGCCGATAAACTACCAACCAAAAAGTCAGCTAAAAATGCAAGCAAAAATAGCAATGACCATGCACAAGCGACCAATGACGACGCACCTATCGTATTAGTCGGTAAAGGCGTAACCTTTGATTCAGGCGGTATCTCAATCAAGCCAGGTGCGGCGATGGATGAGATGAAGTTTGACATGGGTGGTTCGGCGTCAGTACTTGGTACAATCAAAGCGTTGTGCGAAGCTCGTCTACCAATCAACGTCGTTGGTGCGCTAGCCTGTGCTGAAAACATGCCATCAGGTGATGCAACACGTCCAGGCGATATCGTCAAAGCGATGAATGGTAAATCAGTCGAAATCTTAAATACTGATGCTGAAGGTCGTTTAGTACTAGCAGATACCTTGTGCTACGTGCAGCGCTATCAGCCAAAAGCCATCATCGATGTTGCCACCTTGACTGGTGCTTGTGTGGTTGCACTAGGCCATGTGCGTTCAGCTGTATTTAGTAATGATGAAGATGTCCTGTTTGATTTAGAAAATGCTAGCAACCTATCAGGTGACCTAATTTGGCATATGCCTTTAGATGATGAGTATCAAGCTCAGATTGATTCACCAATCGCCGATATGCAAAACATTGGTGGTAAAGGTGCTGGTGCCGTAACTGCCGCCTGCTTCTTATCGCGTTTCATTGAAGAAGGTCAAGCATGGGCGCATTTAGACATTGCTGGTACTGCATGGAACTCAGGTAAAGACAAAGCAGCCACTGGTCGTCCTGTGCCATTGTTTATGCAATATTTAAAAAACAGCGCAGAGATGGCTTAATCCATTTATGAAAATTAGTTTTTATGTATTAAGTGAAAGTAAGGCCCAAGATTTCTTGGGCTTTATTTGTCAGCTGACTCAGACGGCGCTTAACAAAAGCGCTCAGTCTTTGCTGATTTTAATTGAAGACGAGACATTACTAGCAAATCTAGATACGGCACTTTGGGCACAAGATTCTACGAGTTTTATACCGCATCAATGTCTTTCTGATAATGACCATAAAAGTACTAATGATAAAAGTACTGATGATAGCAACATCGCTACTCATAAATCATTAGCGCCTGTACTACTAGGCAATCATATGCCAGCAGATTTTAATGGTATCGTGCTCAATACGACGACACGTCCCGTCAACGATTTTATGGCCGCTACTAATAATTCAAAACCCTCCCGAGTCCTTGAGTTGATCCGACCTGATGCTACAAGTACCCAAGAAGGTCGCAATAAATATAAAGCCTACCAGCAATTAGGTTACGATCTGACCCACTTTAAGGTGTAGCTCTACTGTTTATTTTCCCCTTATCCTTTACAGCGAAATCTCTTCCTACCTTATATATCACTGCCTATATCGCTGCTTTTACTTTCTTATAAATGAGGTATTCTGAGTAGCTAGCCCTTGCCTATAAGTGCTGCATTCTTTTTATACTAGTTGTATAACTCTACTATCCCTCTGTTTGCACGCAACAGCTACTGCTATGAGCGGTATGCGAATATGTCAAAAAATGCTACCATTCTTCGATAAATTTTCTGTTGTGACAATTCACTTACTTTTAACGGACTTGAGGGTGTACAGATGCGTTCATTAATTGCGATGTATCAGCGTATAGGGCTGGTGCCGCTTATTATTATTGGTTTGGTGTTAGGGGTATTGATTGGTTGGCTAGCGCCAAGTATCGGCACCGCCATAGGGTTGCTCGGTACACTATTTGTCGGCGCACTAAAAGCAGTCGCTCCCATCCTAGTATTTATTCTGGTTATGGCAGCCATTAGTCAACATCGCAGTGGCAATGAAGTCTACGTAAAGCCGGTGCTTATTATGTACATGTTTGGCACTTTTTTGGCAGCGCTAACAGCAGTCGGTGCCAGCTTTTTATTCCCAACAGAGCTGGTCTTGATCAACGCCGATATCGCGCAAGTACCACCTGCCGACTTAAAAGAAGTCTTGACGAACTTGCTCATGAACTTGGTCGCCAACCCGATCAATGCAATCGCCGAAGCCAACTATATTGGTATCTTAGCATGGGCAATTATTATTGGTTTTGCCTTGCGCCAAGCCAGTGATACTGCTCGCAATGTCGTTGGCGATTTTGCTGATGCCATCTCACAAGTGGTCAAATGGATTATTGCTTTAGCCCCATTTGGTATCTTAGGCCTAGTCGCTAGCACGGTTGCTGAGACAGGCTTTGCTTCTTTGGCAGGCTACGCGCGTATCTTAATGGTATTAATCAGCTGTATGTTATTCATTGCGTTGGTTGCCAACCCAGTTATCGTCCTTATTAAAACGGGCAAAAATCCTTATCCACTCGTGTTCAGATGTCTGCGCGAATCAGGAATTACTGCCTTCTTTACACGCAGTTCAGCGGCCAATATTCCAGTCAACATGAACCTTGCCCGTAAGCTTGGACTGCATGAAGACACTTATTCGGTGACCATTCCACTAGGTGCCACCATTAACATGGCGGGTGCTGCGATTACGATTAATGTCTTAACGCTTGCTGCTGCTCATACGTTGGGTATTGAAGTGACGTTTGCATCAGCGCTGCTACTCAGTCTGGTTGCTACGATTAGTGCTTGCGGTGCTTCTGGTGTTGCTGGTGGTTCGTTGCTATTGATTCCACTCGCTGCTAGCTTATTTAGCATTCCAAATGATATCGCGATGCAAGTGGTTGCGATTGGCTTTATCATCGGTGTGATTCAGGATTCAGCTGAGACTGCCTTGAACTCTTCAACTGATGTATTATTTACAGCAGCAGCGGATCCTACGTATTCGCGTTAATTTCTGCTAAAGTGTTTTATATAGACATAAAAAAAGGGCCTTTAAAGGGCCCTTTTTTTATGCGGTATTTTGATTGTTTGATTACTTTAGGTTATCTATGTCGACTTCGATGACTGGTGTTTGCTGTTCTATTTGACGTTTAAGTTGGCGCAGTTGCTCAACCTCATCTAACAGCTCAAGTATCAAACCAATTGCTGGTACGCTGGCTTCAAAGTCACGACTCAGTCGTGATGCACGGCGCACTGTCGTCAGCTGATAACCAGTGAATTGCTCACGCTCTGGTACATCATACTCAATGATATTTTCTTCGATTAATTCGATGACCCATTGGCGCTCTTGGCCACAGGCAGAGACCAGTTCATCTAAGCTCATGATGATGTCTGTAAATTCAGTCGAGTGGTTCATAGCTATTATCCTCGTTTTCTCTTTATTTCATCGGTATCGTGTTCATCTCTGCTATTCGTTTATTACTTCAGTAATAAGTAACGGTTATTCATAATCTTGTTTAACGACTAATATTGGTATCAGCAAAGGCTTGTTTTAGCTGCTCATAAGCCTGTATCGACGCATCACTACTGACATCAGGATTGACAATATTTAAAGTTAGATACAAGTCGCCTGCTTGCTTGGCAGGGATACCCTTGCCTTTAAGACGTAAATTACTACCGGACTTGCTGTTTTTAGGAATGGTCACACCAAGCGCACCCGCTGGCGTACTGACGTTGATTTTTTCACCCAACGCCGCTTCCCACGGTGCAATATTCACAGTTTGATAAACGTCTGCGCCTTCTATACGAATATTGGCATCATGACGAATTTTAACCTTCAAAAACAAATCGCCATTTTTGCCATTACTGCTACCAGCAGCACCTTGCCCTGCTAAACGAATTTGCTTACCGTCAGTGATACCTTTAGGGATTTTTATCTTAAGAGTTTTATTGTCGTATTCGACATTACCATTGGGCTGACGAACAGGGACGTTTAGCTTAATGCTGTAGTCGTCGCCACTATAGACTGAAGACAAATCAACGGTAATCTCGGCATGCTGATCCTGACCTTTGCTATCTTGCGCCCCAAAGCCACCACCAAATTGATCAAAGCCGCTGCTTTGAGAGCGACCACCCGTCTGCCCACCAGCTGACCCACGTGCGCCGCGACCAAATGCTGAAAAAATATCATCGAAGCGAAAACCACCATCACCAAAGGCCTCACCGTCACCAAACTGGTCTTTGATATCTTCCCAGCGAAAACCACCTTGACCCGCATCAGTTTGCCCACTACCACCAAACCCACTTGATCTACTTTGACCTGCGAACGGATTATTGAGCATAGCGTCATATTCAGCGCGCTTTTCTTTATCTCTGATCGTTTCGTAAGCGTTGTTTATTTCTGCAATTTTATTATCAGCATCTGGATGATCACTGACATCGGGATGATACTGGCGAACGAGCTTACGGTATTTTTTTTTGATATCAGCGTCTGAGGCGTCTTTTTTGACCCCTAAAATGTCATAGTAGTTTTTCTCTGCCATGTTATTTTCCCCAAAATAAAAACATATTAGTGGTATCAGTCTGCCAATTTCAAACGATACGGTATAAATGGCTACTAGATTCTGCTATAGCAATTTTTGTAGCCTACTTATCATCATAGCAATAATTACAACAAACACCGTTATATAAATATTACCAGTAGTGATGCCAAGCGACTGCAGCATCTATCGTATCTGAATCACCTAACACTACGCTATTATCGGCCATCACAGTGTCTGAATATGTCATTATAAGCCTAGCATCGTTATTCTTTGATAGCTGCTGGCGTAATGTCAACTTGGCAACATCAATAGCAGCGCGCCCTTCTCGCTTTGAAGTTACGTAAGACAATTCAGCACTTTGGTTATTACGTTTCATACGTAAGCCAAGCTCAATACCGATATCTGCGTGTCTATCTTGATCATGGACCGTCGCATTGACCATACCATAGCCAAGTATATGTTTACCAAACTTAGCGCCTGCGCCAACGCCAGCTTGTGCGTAAGGGCTATGCCGATTGCCAGTAAACATGTCTGTACGAGCGCCTGTTTTCAATTGCCAAGACAGTTTAGGTTCGCCCGATAACGGTTGTCTAAGATCTTCAATCTGCTGCATATCCAAAAATACGAAATCCGTCAATGTCCATTGATACTCATCAAAGTTATAACCCAGTGACACTTTTACGGCTTCAAAATGCTTATCAATATCTGTATGAGCGTTCAGTGGGTCTTTTACAAATAACGATAAACCAACTTCTGCCCTCTCGTCAGATAAAACGACGGTAGTCTGCGTGGTTTTGTTACTCAATGCTGGAGAGGGTTTGTTCGGTACAGTCAGCTGAGCCAAACCATTGCTAGCTGGTAGCGCAAAACGCTGACTGAGCAATTCGCTTTTGAAAGCTCGCTGCTTCAGTGTATTGTCTTGGGTGATTTTATAAGTACGATGTAAGATCAGAAAATCAAGCGCAACCGCCCTATCGTCCGCGTTTAAAGTAGCAAGCGGGGCAGTGCTTTCTGTACGAATGACAGAGTTTATGATGGCTTGTATTGGCTTAGATAATTGTACAAACTTCTCGCGCAGCTGCGTTTGTTCAGAGGGCAAATAGCGTACTGAAGACACTAATGAATCAGCGCCGTTATCGTGTTCTAATAGCTGATCGAATACATAGTCTGGCGCATACCAAGGACCTACTCGCTCAGTCGTTCTTATGTCGCTTATCAGCTCAAGTATCTCTCCTGAGCGATAACCACAATTTTGCTTGATGAAGTAATAGTCAAAGCGAGCGAACTTCGCTTCGTACAAATGATAGTTCAATAATTGCGTTTCAAAGGTATCTAGATTGAGCACGTACTCCCACATATCACGTTGCTCGTTCTTGGAGTATACCGCGTCTTGTTTAAAAAATTCCGTCTCTGAAAACCCAGCATCATAAAACCCAAATAGTCCTTTTAGCGCGTACATTGCACCGTTCTCATTTTCTGGAATACGAGCGCCGAAGTTGTATGAATTATTAAGTAAGTCCTCGCTAGATAGCTCTCTAACATCACTGTTCGTATTATTTATATTATCTATAGACGTGTTGGTTTTGACCAGTACATGACCAAATGAAGAAGCTGGGTTTTTTAAATAGCTGCTTACTAGGATCAGGCTTATTTCTTGATTCGCATCGGGTAATTTTGAGCAGTTTTTGAGATCGACGTTCAGCTCTGGTAGATGATGATTAAGCCATAAATATCTGGCTGGATACTTACAAGCTACGCCCTCATTATTTACTTGCTCTATCGTTGCTATAAGCTCTGCATAGGGATCAAAATTGCGTTTCGAACGAGGCTTAGGATTGGTTAAATAAAAATCTGGTGAGATGACTTCAGCCTTGCCATTTTTATAAAACAATAAATGTTGCCATTGGGAGTGCTTAGCCAATGATTTTAGTTTTATGGGATCAATAGCGGTATTTTTTTGAGAGTTTCGGTTTTGCTCTTGTATCTGCGATTCAGTGAGTCGTTGTACGCTTGGCTCAATATCTGACAAGTTCTCGCGATCACTTAAAGTCATGTCTGCTGCGATAGCCGAATCATTACTAGAAGAGAACTTATTTTCGTTATCTACTATTACTGGATCTGAAGCATAGGCATTCGTTTCATCAACTTCCGCATTGCAAATAGTCGTTGCAGCCAAACAGGCCACCCATAAAAACATCTTTTGCATTTTATTTAGATACCATAAATACATGAGCAATAAAAAACACGTAAGCACTAGGTTTACGTGTTTTTATCATTAAATCATCAAAAGTTTGAGTATTAAACTAAAAACTTAATACCTAGCACTTTCAATATTTAGATAGCACAGCTTTGCTTAACGATGCTAAATAGCGTCTCAGCATTTTGATCTTGCGTAGCAGTACGATAGGCAGAAGTCTGAGTATATTGACCATATTGTGCGCGTACACTAGCAGCTGAATCACAGTTAGCAACGCTTTGTAGTGCAGATAAATGAGCACCTTGGCCTGAAGCTAAGTCTTTTTCCACACTTGGGAAGGCTTCTTTGATCAAAACAGCTGCTCTAACATTACCACCTTGGCAAGTAGCAGGAGACATAGAGTCAGAGGTAGCAGCTGTTGTACCTAAATCCCAAGTCACGTTAGAGATAATAGCAAGGATAGGGCTTGAATTACCAAACAAAGCGCCACCAAGACCACATTCTTTATATACTTGCTCGATAGTACGACCAGTATCAGCTGTTTTAAAGCTAGAACCAAGATCAGCATTCGCTGTACTAAATGGAATCATTGCCGCAACAACTGAAGCGAACGCAATTTTTTTCAACATAAAACTTCCTCGAAAGACGATAAAAAATAGATTATTTGACCAAAAATCAAACTTATTATGAGTATATTTCATAGATACTCTAGAATAATGTTTAACCTTATGCATTCTACAAAATAGTAAGAATATAGCAAGGTTTTTTTACATTATATTATCTATTACTATTTGAGCTTTCATAACGATAATTATGCTATATCGATAGATTTGGTCTTTATATATTACCTATTTATATTACGTTATTGGCTTTCCAGTATTTTGTCGGCTTCTTTATGAGAATCACTCTTTATAAGACTAATTTTAGTACCTACGTCATCATTATTTTTGCTAAAAAATAGCTATTTTTCCTTAAAAAACAGCTATTTGACCTCATGAGTTTTTTACACGGCAGTAATAATATGACAAGCTAGCTCTTGTAGAATCCCCTATTATTCATACTCATAGGGAGTATAGATAACGTAGGCAAGAGCATCTGTCTATTTTATTAATTGCTTAAAGGTATTAAATGTCTTATTTAATCAAGTCTTTGGTTGTCACTTTATCGCTACTAATTAGCACCACAGTTTTCGCTGCCAATACCAGTTATTACGGTAGTAAGTTTCATGGCAAGCGCACAGCGAGTGGTAGTATCTTCAACATGAACTCTTTAACCGCTGCACATCGCACGTTACCGTTCGGCACGAAGGTACAAGTAACCAATCAAAAGACAAAGCAGAGCGTCATTGTAAAAATCACGGACAGAGGACCTTTTATTAGAGGTCGTATCCTTGATTTATCAAAAGCCGCTGCTGGTGAAATAAACTGTCAGCTTTGTACGACCACGATGGAAATACTATCGTACGGTGATGGCAAATATCGTAAGGAATAATGTAATAAAAAAGGGATGGCTTATGCCATCCCTTTTTTATGTCTGTTTATATCACTAACTATCTAGAACGCTTTATGCGAACTTAGCTTCCATCTCTTCTAAAGTCGTCATTGATAGTAGTAACTTCTCTTCATTATCACTATGCTGCTGCTGTAGCGCCATTTGCTCATTGAGCAATACAAGCAAGTCAGACTTACGGCTCTCTTCGTACAGCTCTGTATCAGCCAGTTTTTCTTCAAGCGTCACGAGCTGCTTATCAATCTTAGCCAATGTCTTTTCTGTTTCCTCTATCTCGCGGCGGATAGGTGCTGTCATTTTACGTTGTTCAGCGGCTAGCTTACGCTGCTCTTCTTTAGTAAGTGCAGGCGTCGCAGCTTTACTGTTTGACGAATTATCAGATGCTTTATTATTTATTTGACTATTATCTGTTTCACGTGAAACAAACTTCTTACTCTCTTTTTTGCTTTTTTTCTTACCTGTATTTTTATCTGATGCGTTCTCTTGCTTACGCTTCTCTGCTAGCCACTTGCCGTAGTCGCCAATGTCACCATCGAACTCTTCGATGATGCCATCATGTACCAGATACAGCTCATCACAGACATTGGCAACTAGTTCTCGATCATGCGATACCAGTACCACTGCACCTTTGAAACCTTGTAATGCAATCGTCAATGCTTGACGCATTTGTAAGTCTAAATGGTTGGTTGGCTCATCGAGTACAAGGACATTTGGACGTTGCCAAACAATCAACGCCAAGGTCAAACGCGCACGCTCACCACCAGAGAATAGCTCGCTTGGTGTATCAATGCGCTCACCGCGGAAGTCAAAGCTACCCAAAAATGAACGTAGCATCGCATCAGAGGTTTTGCCCGCTAGGCGACGTAGCATCTCTATAGGCGTTGCTTTGGCATCTAGGATATCCATTTGATGCTGATTGAAATAGCCTAGCTTTAGGGTATCCGAAACACGATACTTCCCTGTTAGTACGCCAAGTTCACCGACTAATGCTTTAATCAGCGTTGATTTACCAGCGCCGTTCATACCCAATAAGCCAAGACGGGTGTCAGGGGTTACCTGTACATTGGCATTGTGTAGAAGCGGTGTCTCACTATAGCCAATATCTGCGTTGGTCAGCTCAATTAGCGGTGAGCTCATGTTTGCAGGCTCATAGAACTGGAACGAGAACGGATTGTCAGCCATCATTGGTGATAGCTCTGCCATACGCTCTAACTGCTTAATACGGCTCTGTGCTTGCTTGGCTTTACTGGCTTTAGCACGGAAACGACGAATAAAGTCATCTAAGTGAGCCTTAGTCGCTTCTTGTTTCTCAAACGCTTGCTGCTGCTGCGCCATACGTTCGTGACGGGTACGAATAAACTGCTGATAGTTACCAGTATACAGGGTGATTTTTTGTTGCTCGACATGCAGGATATGACCGACTGTCGCATCCAAAAACGCTTGGTCATGAGAAATCACAATGACCAGACCCATATAGGCATTGATCCATGTCTCAAGCCATAAGATAGCGTCCAAGTCCAAATGGTTGGTTGGCTCATCGAGTAACATCAGATCAGCACGGCTCATCAAGGTTTTGGCGAGGTTTAAGCGCATACGCCAACCACCAGAAAACCCTTCTACTGGCAGTTCATGCTGGCTAGTCTTAAAACCAAGACCTGCCATAATTTGTGCCGCTTTGGTCGGCGTACGATACCCGTCGATTTCATCGAACTGCTGGTGTAGTACACCAATTTGCTCATCACTGACACTGCTCAAATCGTTTAGCGCAGCATTAATTTCATACCACTGCTCATCACCGCTCAATACATAATCAATTGCAGACTGCGTCGTAGCACCAACTTCCTGCGCCATGTGCGCCACATGCCAGCTATCAGGAATACTGACTTCACCTTTATCAAGGGTGACCTCTGTATCGCCTGTACCCATCTGCGTCAGTAATAGCGCAAATAAGGTAGATTTGCCTGTGCCGTTGTTGCCCGTCAGTCCAACTTTATGACCTGGATGGAGCTGAAAGCTTGCACCTGCAAACAATTCACGACCATCACGGCGAACACCAACGTCTTTAAATTCGATCATATAATTTCTTCATCTCAACAATAATATAGATATAGGGCAATAAGAAACACACATAGGGTATGCCAGCTGGCGGCTATTATTTCAAACGCTCGCCCCATAGGCAAACAATTAAATAACTATTTCAAAACTAAGTATTTATTACGCTAAACACCTTACGTTGCACAAGCGACTCTTGAGCTCATACATGGTTGTTACTATTATAAAGGTTATGGCCGTAAAATACCGTAATATGACTAATAAGCTTTAAGACTGCCTAATATTATTAAGTAGGGTTTTATATAGGGCGTGTTGAACATTCAAATGTGGTGCTGGCAGTGACTATTTTTTAGACAATATGCCGTGAAATTTTTGATGCCTAGTCATTCTAGGTTAAACAATTTCGCCATGTATTGGCAAAAAAGAGTACTGCCCTGAAAGGCTGATGCTAAAATCACCCCAAAGGTCGTTACAAGCCTAGTTAAGGTCTCGACATTATCGTCGGCTTGCGCCTAGTTTGGTGCAATTTTAGCGATCAGCAGCCCTAATATTTGAATGTTCAACACGCCCTAGTCACACGCTATTATTTTTTAGTCTGGTTATTGGTTTAGCCCATTGACGCAGTTATTTTAAAAAACACAATATCAAAAATGGATAACTGCTATTCATTAGTAATAATTCAATAGTTGCATCACTCTTGACAAACGAATCAGCACCCCCATTATGATATACTGCTAAAAGATAAGTGCCCACTATCAATAGAGCCAATAAAATATTGTAGTGGCACAAATACTATTTTGAAATTGCACAAACAGCTTATAATGCACCAATAGCTTTGCCATAATGACAGCACCCAATTAAATCAAACGCCGTGCGTATCTTTATTTGCAAGTACCCTATTGCAAACCCAAACAGGACGACGACCGCATTTGATCCTAGCAACTGAGGTAGATATGAACGAATCAGCCAACCAATTTAGTCCAAGCTCAAGCCAGCCAGTAGATCCTACGGTATTAAGCCTAACCGATAGTGCCGCACAAAAAGTACGCCGTCTACGCGAAGAAGAAGGTGATAGCGATCTTATGTTACGTGTTTATGTGACAGGTGGTGGTTGTTCTGGTTTCTCTTACGGGTTTAACTTTGCCAACGATCTAAACGAAGACGATGCCAATTTTGATAATGGTGATGTGACGTTAGTCGTCGATTCGCTAAGCTATCAATACTTGCAAGGCTCTACCGTTGACTACACCGAAGGACTGGAAGGGGCACGTTTTGTCGTGACCAATCCAAATGCCACGACCACTTGCGGCTGCGGTTCGTCATTCTCTATATAAGCTAAATAGACGCGGTCGCGCTATGGTTATTAAGATAATGCGGTAGTGTGCCAATACTATGTCAAATGGCTTGTAGGCATAATGAACAAAGCATCTATCTCTCAGGTAGATGCTTTTTTTATCAAACTGTCTGGCCAGAATAACGCTATATTCGAGATGAATTTGTATTAAAAACAGGGTCAAAATCCTCACAAATCGCTTTGCCTAAAGCTTATCGTATTTGTAATTGTCCGTGGTTTTCAAGACAGCTTTGAGCTAAACTGACGGAATTATTGACCTAACATTTACCTATTTTATGGACAAACGCTTATCGTGTTTTGATCCGCCATAATAAATAACAATAGATGACTATTATGAGTAATTTTGCGAGTAGCTTTGTTAATTTCGAAATCCCTAATTGGTTTGATAGCCAACACTTAACGGGTATGCTCCGCGGTATTGAAAAAGAGGGCCTACGCGTAAAGCCTGATGGTTTCTTGGCACAGACCCCGCATCCAGCCAAACTTGGGTCAAAACTTACCCATCCTTTTATTACTACCGATTACTCAGAAAGTCTGCTTGAGCTCATCACTGAACCAAAATCCTCACCAAAAGAGACCCTCAATATGCTGCGCCAATTGCACGTATTGGTCTATCAGGGCATACCTGAAGGTGAGCTGATGTGGCCATTATCGATGCCTTGTATGTTGTCTTCTAAAGATGAGGATATCCCACTAGCTGATTACGGTAGCTCTAATACGGGTAAGCTAAAAACCCTATATCGTAGTGGCCTTGGTATCCGCTATGGTCGCCGCATGCAGACGATTGCTGGTTTGCATTACAACTTGTCTTTTGGTGATACGTTGTTTGAGACTTGGCAAGCACAAACACCGACTGCACAAAGCCAAACATTGACAGAGTTCAAAAACGAGAAATACTTAGGGCTGATTCGTAACTTTAAACGTCTGACTAGCCTTGTCTTATATTTACTAGGTGCCAGTCCAAGCGTGTGTCCTTGCTTCTTGGCAGGGCGTGAGCACGATTTAGAATTGCTTAATGATTCGACTTATTACAAACCTGCTGCGACTAGCCTGCGTATGGGTAAGCTTGGCTATACCAATAGCGTGCAAGAGCAGCTTGATATCCGTTACAACTATCTGCCAGAGTATGTCGATGGTCTGCGCCGTGCTATTCAAACGCCGCACGAAAGCTTTGCTAAGCTTGGCCTAGAAGACGAAGATGGCAATCCAATCCAAATTAACAATCATATTCTGCAGATAGAAAACGAGTACTACAGCCCTATTCGTCCTAAACAAATCGCAATGAGCGGTGAAACACCAACCGAGGCGCTTGAGCGTCGCGGTATCGCTTATGTTGAGTTCCGTGCTATCGATCTTGACCCATATAGTGACGTAGGTATTCGCCTCTCTAGTGCTTGTTTCTTGGAAGTGATGGCGCTGTATTGCCTGTTCAGTGACTCACCAGACCTGCTACCTGAAGAAGAAGACACGCTCGCTATCAATCTTGAGCGGGTGGTCAATGAAGGTCGCCGTGATGACTTGCATATTATCAATAATAGTCAAGAGCAGTCACTTGAAAGCTGGATGCTAACGCATCTAGAGCGTATGCAGCCGCTTGCTGCGTTGCTTGATGCTCACTACGGTGGTAATGATTACCGTGCAGCTGTAGCACTAATGCAGGGCAAAGCAGGACACTCTGAGTCGACTATCTCTGCACAAGTAAATTCCGACAGCAAACGCTTAGGCAGCTTATGGCAGCTCGGATTTACGTTGGCTCAGCAGCATCGCGAGTCTTTATTACAGCAGACACTTAGTCCAAATACCCAAGCTAAATACGAGGTATTGGCAGAAAAATCTATCTTGCAGCAAGCTGAGATTGAGCAATCTGAAACAGAAGACTTTGCGGAATTTTTACAGCAGTATCGCTAAGGCGTGATTACTAGCTTTTGATTACTAACTTTTAACTGCCAGTTATTGATTGCTGAATTCTGATGACTAGTTGACGATTGCTAAGGTCTGATTTCTAAATCCTGACTGTGAGGTTTTGACTGCTTAATCTTGATTGCTACCCCACATCTACTATAGATAAACCCATAAGAGTAACCGCACAATGCGACAGCTAACCACTTACCGTAACCTGCAAGTATTTTTGGTGATAATGGCCATCATAGGCATGAGTTTTGCGCTGTTTTATCTACAGCGTCATCTAGGGCTTTCACCTTGCCCACTCTGTATTTTTCAGCGTGTTGGTCTAATCGTCATGGGCGGATTTGCCCTGATATCAGCGTTGTTTAATCCTAAGTCTAAAGTGATAAGACTATTGCTATGGCTTGGGAGTCTAGTAGGTATCGGCTGGGCAACTGCGGTAGCAGCACGCCATGTATGGCTGCAACATTTACCTGCTGACCAAGTACCTTCTTGTGGTCCAGGACTGAACTATTGGCTTGATACCCTCCCTATCCTACAAGTATTCAAAGAAGTATTTGCAGGATCTGGCGAATGCGCCTCTGTTGATTGGATGCTTATGGGATTAAGTATTCCTGAGCAGTCGTTGATTCTATTTAGTGTGCTGCTGATCGTACATGTCTTGATATTAATGCGTATCGTAAAATCTTCCAAGTAGTATCTTATGACTCAATAAGACGTTAGGTTTCTTTCCTAGTTCTGCTTTTAAAACAGACATTGCTATCTTCGATACAATGTCTGTTTTTTTATCTACTATTAATCCGCTCTTACAACCCATATTAGCAATACCACTAAGTATTTCTACCACCCACTCTACCTTTTAGATACATGAGCAACAACAAAAAATCCACAGAGATATTTTCAAGCCTTTGATATCTTTAGCCAGCTTATTCTATTGACAGATAGCCTTAAGAAATTTATGACTATATAAAGCTGAGTGCTTTATATGAAAAATATGTAAGACATTTATCATTTTCAACTTAAGTTATCGCTAAGCGTCTCTTTTTGATTGTCCTTATTTTCGCCAATAATGCTGTGTTGTCGATGTGCAAACCAGCTTTAAAAATTCTTTTTAAAAACTGTTTTTGGTATGACCATGATATATCTTGCTCCTATTTGCTCTACCACGCTTGCTATCGTAAAACGGTGGCGTCCATCGTTACTTGTAGTGCCTTTATGCATGTTACTAGTAGGCTGTGATAGTGCCTCATCTAACACCGAAAAAGACATGGTATCTACGTTCGCTACTACTAACTCTGAATCACAGGGTGCTTCACAACCTTTTCAAGATGACAACGCTGAATCAGCAACTAATGATGAGTCAAGCGAAATGGCAGAAGGACAATCATTGATTGCTGCTGCTCAGTCAAATAAAGATACCTACACAGACAGCTCTATGGAGCGATCAGAAGCGAAAAGCAGTATGCTGCAAGCAACATTGATGGGCGATTACGGCGGCATGGTCTCTTGTACAGATTGCGACAGTATCGACGTTACATTGAACTTATTCGCTGATGGTTCCGTACTAAAAGCAAGTTATTATCATAATCCTGAAAAACCAAAAACACCTCTACTCGAATCGGGTATCTACCGACAAGACAATGATAAAATCACCATTGTCTATGAAGGGAAAAATATCGAGACCTATCATATCCAAGACAACCACTTGATACGGATTGATGAACACGATAATTTAGAGGATGACTATACGTTATCTCGCAAATAAAAGCGTCATCATGCTGACTGTTAGTTGGCGTATCTCTACATACTAAACGCCGAAATTACATTAGCTACATAGCGCCTACTTGTTAGGCGTTTTTTATTGGTCATCGAACAGGGTTTACTTTACAATGATTGTTTGTTTGCCCAGCTGATATATTGGTCGTTGTTTATCAGAGTGGTTATTTTTACTGATAACAGCTAGGCACCTCATACTTTATTTTATCAGCTCTCTATTCTTTTCATTCAAGCGCGTACGGAACGTCTATGCATATTCATATCCTTGGTATTTGTGGTACTTTTATGGGCTCACTAGCATTGCTAGCACGTGCGCTTGGGCATACAGTCACGGGTTCAGATGCCAATGTCTATCCTCCTATGTCCACTCAGCTCGAAAATGCTGGCGTGACTATCGAAGAGGGCTACCTAGTAGAACATTTGCAACCAACGCCAGACTTAGTCGTCGTTGGGAACGCGATGAAGCGCGGCATGGATGTGATTGAGTATATGCTAGATAATGGCTTGCGCTATACATCAGGTCCGCAGTTCTTATCTGAGCAAGTATTGCAGTCACGTCACGTAATCGCCGTTGCAGGTACGCATGGTAAGACCACAACCACGACTATGCTTGCGTGGATATTACATTATGCTGGTATCGATGCAGGGTTTTTGATTGGCGGTGTGCCATTGGTTGATACAACTGACGAGCACTTACAGCAAGTGTTTGCGCACAGCAGCTATTTGGGTGCTGATAAAAGCGATAATGATAAATCTGGCTACTTTGTAATTGAAGCAGATGAGTACGATTCTGCCTTCTTTGATAAGCGCTCAAAGTTCGTTCACTATCGTCCGCGTACTGCTATTTTGAATAACCTTGAGTTTGATCATGCAGATATCTTTGCAGATCTCAATGCGATACAAACTCAGTTCCACCATATGGTGCGTATGATTCCAAGCACTGGTAAAATTATCATGCCAGCCGCGACCATCAGTTTAGAAGATACGCTAGCAAAAGGGGTTTGGACACCTATCTGGCGTACTGCCGTCATCGACTCTACTTTAGCTGATACCAGCGAAAATACGCGTGCTCTAAAAGATAGTAGCGACTGGCAGGCTGAGCTGATTCAAGAAGACGGTAGTAAGTTCAAAGTTAGTTTTGCTCCTAACGAAGAAGCAACTGCTATCGTAAACTGGTCAATGAGCGGTATCCATAACGTCAATAACGCGTTAGTTGCTGTCGCTGCTGCTTATGATGTTGGTGTCAGTGTTGAGACTGCCTGTACCGCTTTATCAGATTTCGCTGGTATCAAGCGCCGGATGGAGCTGATTGGCGACGTCAATGACATCTTAGTTTTCGATGATTTTGCCCATCATCCGACGGCTATTACGACCACATTAGATGGTGCCAAAAAGAAGCTAGCTGATAGACGCATTTGGGCTATCATTGAGCCGCGTAGTAACACCATGAAAATGGGCATTCATCAAGACAGCTTGGCTCAATCAGCGGCACTTGCTGACTACACATTATGGTACGAGCCTACTGGTTTGGAATGGGGCTTAAAAGAGGTCATCGAACAAGCTAAGGCTACTAGCGACTCTATCGGCAACCAACAAGTGTTATCAAGCATTGATGATATCATTGAGCATATTAGCAGTCATGCAAAAGCAGGTGACGCGATTGTAGTTATGTCAAATGGCGGCTTTGAGGGAATTCATCAGCTTTTATTAACCGCATTGCATAACGGCTAATGCTTCTAGCTAAGATAAAGAAGCATCTCTTATAAAGAAACCGCTCTTCTTATTTCCCTATATACAAACGCAGCTCATCTAGTAGATGGCTGCGTTTTTTATTTTTAATATTTATATGATTTCATTTATATGAATTCGGCACTACAGGTACCACCTTGATAATCGCTGTTAGCACCACTGCTACCTTTGTAACCTTTCGTTTACTTATTGTCCTTACTCAATAGCAAATCAGGCTTTTTCCTCACATAGCCCCTACAGTAGTAACATTTTATGCTTACTTTTGCGTTTGAGGAATGTTTACAATAGATGCATCAAAACTTGTAACACATTATAAATATTAATAATATTAGGAGAATAACATGAGCTTTATTTGGATGATTATTGTAGGTTTAGTCGCAGGTTTATTAGCGCGTGCTATCAAACCAGGTAATGACCCCATGGGTTGGATTATGACTATCGTATTGGGTATCGTTGGTGCAATGCTAGGTGGTTTCCTAGCTGGCCTAATCGGTATTAACGCTGATGGTGGTTTCACTGGTCTTATATTCTCAGTGATCGGTGCAATTATCCTATTGTTCCTATATGAAATGATTGTAAACAAACGCCGTGCATAATTGGTCATAAGCCATGCATAGTTTAATCATAAATGATTACTAGCTAATTAAAATACTATATAAACAAAGCCTTGCGTTAAGCAGGGCTTTTTTATGCCATTTATCATCAAAATCCAGTCTTTCTATATGCATATAGCATCATATGACTGCGAAAGTATTGATAAGCATTACTTTTGTCCCCATTTATCTTATAATATCAACCCTATTTTGTCCTTATCATTGAGGTGAGCGTTATGGCACTACTCCCTATCTTAAGTTACCCAGATCCTCGCTTGCGTACTATCGCCAAGCCTGTCAAGGAAGTGACTGCTGAAATCAAAACCTTAATCGCAGACATGATCGAGACGATGTATGATGCTCAAGGCATTGGGCTTGCAGCCAGTCAAGTGGATCATCATATTCAGCTTATCGTTATGGATTTGTCTGAAGACAAAAGCTCTCCTAGAGTTTTTATCAATCCAAAAGTCACGCCACTGGTAGAAGAAAAGCAACCGTATGAAGAAGGCTGCTTATCTGTACCTGATGTCTATGACAAGGTCGAGCGTCCTAATAAAGTCCGTATTGAAGCGTTAGACGGTAACGGTGAGGTCATCGACGAAGTAGTCGAAGGACTGCTTGCTGTTTGTATCCAGCATGAAATGGATCACCTAAATGGCGTAATCTTCGTTGACTACTTGTCTCGTCTTAAACAGACTCGTGCTCGTGATAAAGTTCGCAAAGTTCTTAAAATACGCGAAAAGCAAGAAGCTCAATCAGCAGAAAAACAGACACAAGCCGTCAATTCTTAAAGCCCTACTCTTTATTCTTATCTTTTTTATTTCGTCTTTATCCTTCACATAGTTACGTCACAGTGAGTGTTAATATTTAGCATTCACCGTTTGGCGATAATTTTTCTAACCGATACAGTTTCCACAAAAGGTTTACTACTATGACAATGATCAAAATTGACCAATATTTTGAACCTGCCAGCTGGCAGAAATTTACCAAGGCTGCTGAAGGTCGCGAGACGCCTTTCTTGGTAGTTGACCTTAGTCGAATCGAAACCAAATACCATGAAATGGTAAGTCTGTTTCCTAATGCAAAACTGCATTATGCAATGAAAGCTAGCCCTGCGGTGGAAGTAATCAATTTACTAGCAAACCTTGGTTCTAACTTTGACTGTGCCTCTATTTATGAGCTTGATCGCGTGCTTGGTTGCGGCGTTGATCCATCTCGTATCTCGTATGGCAACACCATCAAAAAAGCTGAGCATGTTAAATATGCTTTTGAGAAAGGCATCGATCTATATGCGACTGATTCAGAAGCGGATCTAAAAAACATTGCCAAACACGCTCCAGGCTCTAAAATATTTGTTCGTATCTTGGTGCAAGGATCAGAGACAGCAGAATGGCCATTATCACGTAAGTTTGGTTGCCATCCTAATATGGCCATCGACCTACTGGTTCAAGCACGCGAGCTGGGCTTGGTGCCTTATGGTATCTCATTCCACGTTGGTAGCCAGCAAAAAGACGTCGCTGCATGGGATGATGCATTAGCCAAAGTTAAATATATGTTTGACTGGATGAAGAACGAAGAAGGCATCAAGCTACAAATGATCAATCTAGGTGGCGGCTTCCCAACCAACTACATCAGCGAAGTCAATCCTATTAAGGTCTATGCAGAAGAGATTACCAGCTATTTGACTGATGATTATAATGATGATGAGATGCCTGAGATTATTTTAGAACCAGGCCGTTCACTCGTTGGTGGTTCAGGTGTCTTGGTTAGTGATGTGGTACTGATCTCTCGTAAGTCAGATACCGATTTGACTCGTTGGGTATATACCGACGTTGGTCTATTCCAAGGCTTAATCGAAACGCTAGGTGAAGCAATCAAGTACCCTGTCTATACGCCTAAGATGGAAACGTCTACCAGTGAAGGCACAGTAGTACTGGCAGGCCCAACTTGTGACTCAACCGATATTATGTATGAAGAAGCAGGCTATCAGCTACCAGAAGAGCTTGAGATTGGTGATAAAATCTACTGGCTCACCACTGGTGCTTATACCAATTCGTACTCATCGGTAGAGTTCAATGGTTTCCCACCGCTCGAAGTGGTTTATATTGACTAGTACTTAATACTGTTCCACAAAAAAGCGCGGCACAGTTAACACCCGTATCGCGCTTTTTTGTTCTTAATGATTTGATTGTTCAACTAGTCAATTCTTAAAGAAATAGGCACGCTATTGTTGTTATTAATAGTTCGGCTACCGTTACTGGTACTACTGCTTGAGTTTTGTGAAATCTTTCCAATCGTTACCCATTGTCCACGTGGCACGATCATCGTACTGTTCAATCTTTGACCTCGAATAGCATTGCTAGCACTGTTAGTATGATTAGTAGAACTCATTCGATTATAAGGTGAATTCGGCTGCACTAACCTTTCTTCTACTTGGGAAAGTTGTACTTCCACCTGTCCATTGGGCAGCAATCTTGGTGTGACGGCAATCCCTTGTGTCGTTGGCAATAGTATTTGCTGCTGAATCACAATCTGTGGTTTGAAGTTATCGTTAGCTGAACGATGATAAGTCAAATGGTTATTAGCATTATAGGTTTGAGTTAGCGAATAAAGCGTACCTGTGCTGATGCTCGCCGCACTGCCAGATAGTGTTTGTACTTGATGTAGACTATTACCCTGCTGCTGGCTGCTACGCTGACTAATAACCCCTGCACCTTGGATACCGCGATTGGTAATAATGACCTGACCTTGCTGAATATTGCCTTGCAGGCCACTACTATTGCCAACACGTACAGCGACCGTCAATGCCTGTGGCTGACGGTCAATCTGAAATAACAATTGCTGTACCGCCTGATAATTGCGTGCCGTCGTTTGTAGTACCAATTTATCTTGATAGGTAGTCACCGTACCACCGTCTGCGCTACTATTTAATTGTTGCCTAACTGCAGGTAACAGACTAGCCCCACCATAAGTATGGATAACATAGGTTTGAGCAGTACTGGCGTGTACGGTTACTGGTAGGACCGCTAGACTCAGTGCAAAGGCTGATAGGCTTGCAAGATTGATGGTACAAACAGCACCAATCAGTCTATGACTAATATAACGTTTAATGCTATTCATACCTACTCCTTTGCTGCTATTAAGTCATCGAGCTATCAGTTATAACGCTAAACTTGACCGTCAACCATAAATAGTCGTTAGTCACTTAATCCAAGTACATCTTGCATGTTGTACTGACCTACTTCCTGCTCAACAACCCAAGTTGCGGCACGTACTGCACCAGCGGCAAATGTCATGCGCGCGCGTGCACGATGGGTAATCTCGACCACTTCGCCATCTGCGATAAACATCACAGTATGGTCGCCTACGATTTCGCCACCACGTACCGCGTGGATACCGATTGTCCCAGATTCGCGCTCGCCAGTTTGGCCTTCGCGGCCATAAATAGCGACGTCTTTTAGGTTCTGTCCGCGCGCTTCTGCGACAGCTTCGGCCATCATATACGCCGTACCAGAAGGTGCATCGATTTTATGCTTATGATGGGCTTCGATGATTTCTACATCAGCATCATTACCAAACGCTTTGGCAGCCATCCCAAGTAGCTTCAATGATAAGTTAACGCCTGTCGAATAGTTGCCCGCATATACGATAGTGATTTTCTCACTTGCTTTTGCCAGTACTTGTTCTTGCTGTTCACTAAATCCTGTCGTCCCGATGACCATAGCGACATTATGCTCAGCACAAACTTGCATGTTTTTTTCAGTGGCGTCAGGCAAGCTAAAATCAATCAGTACATCGATATCGTTAATCACAGCGGCTAAGTCATCAACGATTTGCACATTTAAATGGCCGATAGCAGCAACTTCGCCTGCATCAGCACCGACTAAGCTAGAGCCTTGACGCTCAATCGCTGCTTTTAATGTAGTTTGCGGGTTATTCTGTACTGCCTCGATAAGCATACGACCCATACGCCCGCCTGCACCGATTACCCCAACATTGATAGATTTATTATTCGATTGTTCGCTCATGTTTTTACCTTAGACGTTTTATATTTGATGAAACTATTTTTGACTATCATTTATCGTAAGTTTAGCAAATATCATCACACGAAGGGCTTTTTATACCATCAATAAAAAGCCCAAAGGTTTCATGTGAAACCTTTGGGCTTAGTTTAATACTAGCTACTTAGTTAGACTGTTTCTTAATCGAACAAGTCGCCGATTTTTTTAAAGAATGACTTTTTATGTGGCGACTGTTGATGCTTGCTGTCATCATCCAAAGTGTCTTGGAATTGGCGTAACAAGTCTTTTTGCTCACGAGTCAGATTCACTGGCGTTTCGATAACCACACGGCAAATCAAGTCACCTTTCATAGTAGTACGGACTGGCGTTACGCCTTTGCCGCGTACACGCAGCAACTTACCGCTTTGCGTACCTTCTGCCACTTTGATTTTCACTTTGCCATCTAAGGTTGGGATTTCGACTTCTTTACCCAACGCTGCATCAGTGATACTTACTGGTACATCCATATATAGGTCAGCGCCTTGGCGGGTAAAGACATTGTGCTGTTTGACGCGTACTTCGACATATAGATCGCCGTTTTGTACGCCAGCGCCGCCCGCTTCGCCCTCGCCTGCTAGACGAACGCGATCACCATCATCGACGCCTGCAGGGATAGAGACTTCTAACGTGCGTGATTTGTCTTTTACGCCATTGCCATGACAGTCCGAACAAGGGTTTTTGATCTGTTTACCAGTACCGCCGCAATGAGGACAAGCTTGCTGTACCGCAAAGAAACCTTGCTGCATACGTACTTGACCTTGGCCATGACAAGTCTGACAGGTGACCACATCAGAAGCATTTTTTGCCCCTTTACCATCACAAGTATCACAAGGCGCAGGAGCCGTGAAACTGATTTCTTTTTTGCAGCCACGTACAGCTTCTTCTAATGTCAGCTCAATCACATAACGCAAGTCAGAGCCGCGACGCGAACGCCCACCGCCGCCACCACGCTGCTGACCGAAAATATCACCGAAGTTACCAAAGATATCGCCAAAGATATCTTGGAAGTTGCCGCCACCTGCGCCGCCGAAGCCGCCGCCACCCATACCGTTTTCAAAGGCTGCATGGCCCATGCGGTCGTAGGCTGAACGTTTTTCTTCGTCGCTCAATACTTCATAAGCCATTGAAGCTTCTTTGAATTTGTCTTCCGAATCAGGATCATCAGAGTTGCGATCTGGATGGTATTTCATGGCAAGCTTACGGTAGGCTCGCTTAATTTCTTTGCTGTCAGCGGTCTTGCTGACACCTAATATTTCATAAAAATCGCGCTTACTCATGCTCTCTCCTATCGTCTTTACAGCCACACCGGTTCGTCAAATCATCAGCTCAATTGATAGTTGTCTTAATCTTATTCGTGGTTCTTAGCCATCGGATACGTATAACGTTTCACATGAAACATAACAACTCATCATGCTATAGAACCATAATGCTTAGACTTAACCAAAAAATACGGTGAAGGCTGCTTAGCCAAATCAATTATAAAAAGTTTGCGCTATTTATGGAGATGGTCTGCTGATTTATCAAGCTCTTAAATGATGAAATTAGCAGTTGGCATCGCTGCGGCAAAAGCCAAACGATTCATTAAGGTTACTGCAAAGCTTTTCGTACCTGAGCGGTGCCCAGTCGTGCTAATATTTACCGTCACATCTACGGTCATTTATACTCATAGTGATGACGCTTGCGACAAGGTATCAAGTCTTATGAAAAAGCTGGTTATTCTATTAATCATAATTGCGGTAGCAGTGTATGCAGGCTCGCCTTACTACAGTGCTTATCAGCTCAAAAACGCTTATGACGATAAAGACGGTGCCACTATCGCAGCGGCTATTGATTATGAGCAAGTGCGACCAAGCGTCCAAAATCAGCTAACCAGCCAATTTGCGACGACAATGACTAAGTATCCACTAATTTCTGAATTGGGCGGTGAGCCGTTGACCGAAGCCGCGAATAGTTTTATCGCGCAGGCAGTTGAAGGGGCTATTACCCCGCAGAATATCGAAAAAGTGATTAATACCCAAGGTCAAGCCAATACAGCAACCAAAGAGCTAGCCGCAGCATGGGCCATCGCTAGCGATCAAGTCGACTTGAAAAACCTAATTCAAAGCTTAATCATTCAGCGCGGTGATGTCGATGCCGTGGTCAAAAGCCAAATACAGCAAGTCATGAAAAAACAAGCGGCAGAACTTGAGCAGCAAGTAGCCCAAGGCAATGACAGTGAAAAGCCAACGCTTAGCTACTGCGGTATTAATTGCTTTAGTATTAGTGGTCAGGTAAAAGGCTACCCTCTCACTATCGAGATGCAGCGTGAAGGGCTTATCAATTGGAAAATCGTTGATATCGTCTTACCATAAATTATTTAAGACAGCTTTTGAGATGCAAAAATGTCTGAATAGAACCATAAAAAACCGCCTTATGAACTGATTCATAAGGCGGTTTTTTTATGTTGTTTAGCAGTCCAATACCTTAAAGTTTTGAATTATTGAAACACTTAACCATACCAGTCGATTATTCAACGCCCAAGAATTCTAGAAATTCTGGACTCTCAAAACTCGCCTGATATAGTACGCCATCTTCACGGTAGATGGCAGGCGTCGCCATCACCGCAAGTCCAGCTGCTTTTTCACGATTGGGTGTCACATGGTCAACTGTACAACTTGCTGATGCAGGTGTCATTTCACCCTGTAGCATTGCCCTGTCAAATGCCTGACGACGACTGTCTGCATCCGCTTGGCACCAGATACCACGCATCTGCTTCGGTGACGCCTCATATATCGGATAGCCGATGACATTGACTGTCACACCTTTCGCATTGAGTGATGGCACTTGCTGATGTAATCGGCGGCAATAAGGACAATTCACATCATCCGCCACATAGATAACGGCTCTCTCAGTAGTGGTTGCTGGATAAGTAATCAGTTGGCTTTTGTCCAATGACGCAAACACAGACTGGTTTTTGCGTTTTTCAAAGTTCTCATCGAGGCCGATAAATTGACCATTTTCGATGACTGATATTTCACCATCGGTAATATACTGCGCATTATCTGATAGTAAAAACGGCACCCCTTCTAGCGTTGCACCCCAGATGACACCCGGTACTGCGGTATAAAAGAATGGCGTTTTAGCGCTCATATTCTTAAGCGCAGCCATATTTGCTAGCAGAGACGATTTGACTGAGGCACTGACAGGTTCGCCTACTTGCGCACTCGTGCTACGTACTGGTGTTTTAGTGACAACTTGCTTACTTGGGTTTTTCTGTAGCTCACCCTGAATGACGTAACGACCATCTTCGGTGATGTGCAGCGGCAGTTGTCCGGCCAAATTCACTTTATACATATTGGGCAGTTTGGACGGCACAATAGAAGTAATCTGTGTTTTGATGCCTGCTTGGGTCAATATTTGACGCAATCGCTTATCGATATTCGCACTCACTACTTGAGCTGCTTGTGAACTTGTAGTGCTTTGCGTTACGTTATTGCTATTAGCATCCGCTAAACTTGGCTGAGCGCAAGCAGTGGTTGCTAATAGTATGACGCTTATTAGGCTAGCGGACTTTAATACAGGTAATGTCACAGAGAGATTCCTATCTGATTTTTAATAATGGCAGTTTTCAATATTAAGACCAATTCCAAATCTACAACTAACTGAAAGGTAGCACTACATTTTCTGATTAGTCAGATTTTTGGAATTGGTTTAAGGGTTGTCTGTCATAAAAATATAGATAAAAAAGACTGTAGCATATGGGATGGTTTTACAAAGCAATAAATAGCTAAAATCGCAAAACTGCTACTTAGCTTTAAGAGATAGGCAACACAGCCAGATAGTAGACATAAACACAATATAGCAGACCGCAAAAAGCAGCACACTGGGTAGCGGCTGCTAATGGGTTTAAAACAATAATTTCAAGACAAATACTAAGGCCAAAGCTTAATAGCTTCAGTGCTTATTTCTTAAAACTTAGCAACTTCTTCTGGCGTTAAGAAACGGCTATCGCCTTTTTCTAGGCCTTCTAGATTGATATGACCGATACTAGCGCGGTGCAGCTCAGTTACTCGATTACCGAAGTAACCCATCATACGTTTGACCTGATGGTATTTGCCCTGCTCCAATGTTAGGCGTGCATGTTTTTCATCAATGAACTCAAGAACAGCAGGCTTGGTTGGCTCGTAATCCCCTTCAAGCAAGATGCCTTCAGCCACTTTCTTAACGGCTTTTTCTTGTGCATCACTATCCATTGCATCTGCCAAAGTCAGCTCGTACGCCTTTGCATGCTCATGCTTAGGACTGGTGACACGGTGCAGCCAGCCGCCATCATCACTCATGAGCAATGCGCCAGTGGTATCGACATCGAGACGTCCAGCGATACGCAGACTACCCAATTCTGGTACAGCAATCAGTTCAGTGACGATTGGATACTCTTTAACTTTTAGCGTGCACTCGAAGCCTTCAGGCTTATACAATAAGATATAGCGATTACCCGCAGCGACCGACAACGGCTCGCCTGCCCACATCACATCATCATTGACCACATCGACATGTAGGCCAGGATCTTTGACTACTTGATCGTTTACGGTAATCTCGCCGGCGTGCATGATCTTTTTTGACTCTTTACGCGACAGCTCGGTGGCTTTACTAATGAATTTATCTAAACGCATACTATTTACTACCATCGGTTTTATTATACCAGCCCTAAATCAGAAATTAACGACGCCAGCACTCAGCCGTGAGCGGCTCGTTATCTTCGATGGTTAGAAATGGTACTATAATGAAAAATTAAATGAACACTGTGCCCAATACAAAAGCCAGTGAAAGTCAGACCAGTTTAACATATCCAACCTAAGCCTGATGAAATATGAGCTATCAAACGTTAAAACGTGCCGTTACCACGCGACTCGAAATTAAAAAATCTGAGTTTATTGCTTATGCCTATCCGGTGACCTCTCGCGAGCAAGCAATGTTTCACGTGGAACAGCTACGTGAACAATATGCAGATGCGCGTCACTTTTGCTGGGCCTATATCGTGGGTGACCCTGATAACACCACCAGTGCAGGGTTTGATGATGATGGCGAGCCAAGTGGTACAGCGGGCAGGCCGATCTTAAATGTGCTGCAGCATAAGTCGATCGGCAACGTAATTGTCATCGTGGTGCGTTATTTCGGTGGTATCAAATTGGGTGCTGGCGGTCTCACCCGTGCTTATGCAGGCTCTGCCCAAGCGGCCGTCGATGAAATGATACTAAACCCTTATGTACCGATGACCCAGATTCAAATACTGGCAGAATTTGCGACCGAAGCGCAATGCCGCTATATGATAGAAAGCCTTGGCGGTCATATCGACGATGTCGCCTATAGCAAACAAGTGACCTTAACCGCCACACTTGCTGAAGCAGATGTCGAAAATTTAAAAGCGCGCTTAGCAATGGATGGTCGAGTATTGGATAAACCAGAAGACTAAAAATCTGACTAGCTATTCTCGTCGCAAATTTTGGACAGTTTTGTGTTCAATATATTTATTCGTTAAATTGTTTCAGTAGCTGTTTTCAATAACTGTTTTCAGTAATCATGCGTTCACTGAAAATTATTGGTTTTCACAGGTACTGGCGTTATGATAAAAAACCCTTATCACACTACTCTATTTATTTTTTCACGATCATTAAATAAGACCAATATATGTCAACTTCGACCAAACCTTTTTCTCCAGCACCTTTTAAGCCACCATTTTGGCTAACCAATCCACATTTGCAAAGCATCTTACCCAAGTTTTTTGCGCCAAAGGCACCGATCTACCGCCGTGTGGTCGAAAAAGACTCATTGGACGAGAGCGATATTGCCTATGACTTTTATGATGCGCACCCTGTAGAAATGTCAAAAGATGGCGAGCTTGAGCAAACCCCATTGATTGTCCTCTTCCATGGCATGGAAGGCAGTAGTGACAGTCATTACGCTCGCGCACTGGCGTACCAAATGCATGCGCAAGGCTGGCATTTTGTGGTGGCACATTTCCGCAGTTGCGGCGGTATTCCTGCCAGTGGTACAGTATTTTATAACGCCGGTGACACTGACGAGGTGCATCATGCGCTACAGAATTTGCGTGAGCAGTATGCCAATATCTATGCCGTTGGTGTCTCTCTAGGTGGCAATGCACTGGCCAAATACATGGGCGAATATGAGGACAAAGTCCTATGTAAAGGTGCCGTTGTTATCTCCGCGCCAGTCGATATGTCCTCAGCTGCCATTACTATGCACAGCTTTTTGAGTCATCGTATCTATACGCCTTATCTGCTTAACCCAATTATCAAAAAAGCATTGGCAAACGATCTCACGCAGGATGAAATCAACTCTATCAAAGCTGCCAATCGTATCAGTGATTTCGATGACATCTTTACCGCGCCGCGTCACGGATATCGCTCCAAAAACGACTATTATCATACCGCATCCGCCATGCCGTATTTGCGCAACGTCACCCACCCTCTGCTATTAATCAGTGCAAAGGACGATCCTTTTATTGGCTTTACCGCTACGCCAAATGATGTCTCTGATAGTGTCACCATCTTAGATACTGAGCACGGTGGACACATCGGTTATCTGCGTTATCGCTCAGACAACGGTCAGTCCAAAAGCAAATCGTCTGTCACCAATGATAAAGAATCCAAGACTTCAAAATTCGATATTAACTGGATACCTGAAACTGTCAGCGCTTATTTTAATTGGATTGGTGTAGCTTCTACTAGCGAACCCTCTCAAGATGTAACCTCTGACAATAAATAATCACTGTCACCAATGACAAAATAATAACACCAACGTTTATAACCTTTTGAGAGTGTTTTATGTACCCATTTATCCGTTATGCTAGCACCATTGCTCATGCTGCCTTAAAAGCAAAAAACGGCGATATACTGACGTTTAAGGACACCAGTGAGATTCAGTTTCGCTGCCGCTTATCCGATATAGATAATTTTTTGGAGATGAATAACGGCCGCGTATTTACGCTTTATGATTTGGGTCGTATGGACTTTGCGGTGCGGACTGGGCTTGGCAAGCAGTTGTTAAAACAACGCTGGGGTTTGGTCATCGCTGGCAGCACTATTCAATACCGTAAGCGTATTCGCGCCTTTCAAAAAGTCACGCTCAAGACCAAAATCGTCGGTATCGACGCGCGCTGGCTGTACATTGAGCAATCAATGTGGGTTAAAGGACAGCCTTGCTCATCTGGACTACTGCGTACCGGTGTGACCAAAGGTGGCAGAGTGATCGACACTGCACAAGTATTGGCTGCACTTGGTCAATCTGACTGGGATCTACCGCCAACAGGTTACGTGGCTGAGTGGATCAAAAGTGATGCTGATCGTCCGTGGCCGCCTGTCGATACAGCTGACTGACTTAACTTTATAAGCTAGAAATCTATTACTTTTAATTTATTCAACAGATAGTACGAGCAAGCAACCTTATAGCTACTATTCCATAACAACTCATTATATAAATACATATAATAAATGTTAGGATAGTGGTGAGTACATACTCAGACAAAACAAATATAGTCTTATAAGGAGAATAATATGGCTAATACAACAAATTATGTCGGTACGTTATTTGATAATAGCGAGTCAAACCCAAGCAAAATTACTTTAGCGTTTACCATGGCAGGCGTGGCACTGAAAAAAGGCCATTCTGCTACTGTGATATTAATGGTGGATGCCGTACATCTGGCAAAACCAAACGCGCTAGACAATGTAGATATCGGCGATCCGTTTGAGCCAGCTGGTGAGTTACTAGAAGCCTTTATCGAAAAAGGTGGTCAAGTATTGGTCTGCGGCGCTTGCATGAAACACAACGGTGTAGAAGAGTCAGATATCGACAAGCGCTTTGAAGTAATTAGTGGTGATGATGTGGTTGAGCTGTTGATGAATGCGAAAGGGTCGTTGCAGTTGAATTAGGACATAAGCAAATTCAGTTAATCAAGCTGTAGAAGTGAGTCAGTTTCTTAGTCATCGTTTTGGTGGCTTGGATACTGATCTTTTTTTTGAAAATCTTAGTAAGAATTAATATCTTACAAAGAATTAAAACTGAGTGGTAGATAAGCCGTTAGAACCTATTTAATTATTTTTATAACTAGGTGGGAACTTCTCTTTTCCATATATCCATAAGAACTTATCAATATCTTTCGCATTTTTTCCGTTAAGATTATAATACGTAATAAAATCTAAAATCACTTGGTGAAATTTTTTAAAACTCTTTAAATCTTTCTTCTTAAAGTCTGAAAAACTATCTCTTTCCTTGTAGGCGATGAGTGTCTTTTCTACGAAGCTGTCATATATAGAATAATCTATTTGGTTATGCCAATTGCAATACTTAGTAGCAAAAGAATAAAAATTGATTTCTTTATTATTCTTTTTAGTACGAATGTTATGTCCAGTAGCGATTTGATGTACAAGCTCCGGATTTCCTGCCTTTATGTTTTCATCGACATCACATTCTAATATATGCTGAGCCACCTTGAAAACACTATAAATGCTAGTGCTATATAGCTCATTAATCACACTGACCTTTAAAATAATATCTTCAAGAGAAGTGTTATTTGGAAATGCTTCGAACAGTTTTATTATTGCACTATCTCCATACTTGTACCTTTCATCTAATTCGAATTTATCTATATACTGCTTTATTAAATCTTCAGTAGGTTCATCTAGAAAATCATTATTCTTCATATTCTTTCTCATATCATTTGAATTTTTGAATCATAGGGTAATCCCCCCAATAAATAAGAACACTTACAAATAGAGATTAACTGCTAAAATACACCAGCAGGAGAATCCTATGAAAAAGACACGCTTTAGCG